>JACKMK010000001.1:1500000-1738868 GCA_024235395.1 Chromatiaceae bacterium | reverse complement strand
GGGTCGAGCGCATCGACTGGCGGCCGGCTCGGATGTCGACCAGCTTCCACGGGCGTGACCTGTTTGCCCCGGCGGCGGCCCTCCTGGCGTCACGCCAGCCGCTGCAGACCACAACGCTTCCAATCGATTCCATGGTCGGCGCGGACTGGCCCGAGCAGGTGCAGCGGGTCGTCTACCTGGATGCCTATGGCAATGCGATGACCGGCATCCACGCCGAAAAAATCGATATACGAAAGACGCTTAGCGTTTCCGGTCAGCGGATCGCTCATGCCGAGACGTTCAGCGCGGTACCGCCCGGACAGCTCTTCTGGTACCCCAACTCGCAGGGGCTCGTGGAGATCGCCGCGAACGGCGAGTCCGCGGCGAGGCGCCTGTCGCTGGCGCCCGGGGACGAAATCCTGCTAGATTGACCTCCCCGCCACGGATTGGCGGGATTGGATCAACGACAAGGAGGTTGAAATGATTCGCAGATGGATTGCGCCGCTGGCGTTCGCCGGATTGGTCGGTACCGGGCCCGTTCACGCAGGGTGGGTCGCTCCCTTTATCAGCGAGATCCACTACGACAACGCGGGTGTGGACCGAGACGAGTTCGTCGCTGTTGCCGGGCCCGCGGGCTGGGATCTGAACGGCTGGCAACTCGCGTTCTACAACGGCGCCAACGGCGGTATCTACCGGTCTCTGGCGATCGACGGCGTGCTGCCAGGCGATCCGGGGCGTCTGGGCGAGGGGTACTGGGCGGTGACCGGGATCCAGAACGGACCGGACGCCGTGGCGCTGCTGTCGCCCCAGGACATGGTGGTCGATTTTGTCGCCTACGAGGCGGCCGTATCGGCGTTCGAAGGACCTGCGGCCGGCCTGCAGGCACGGCTGCTGCCGGTCGCGGAGGACAACACGACCCCCGCCGGCCGGTCGCTGCAGCGCCAGGGCACGCCCGAGACCTGGTCGTGGAGCCTCGCCGAGATGACGCCCGGCCGCGTCAACGGCGGGCTTGAAGAAGTGGATTCCGGTACAATCCCGGAACCCGCAGGCGCGGTGGTACTGTGGATTGCCGGTGGCATAGCCTGGTCACTGTTGACCGGCGGTCGTCGGTGGTCGCCACGCATCGGTCGCCGGGTCGCGTAGACCGGCGGTGTCCCGCCGCAGCGATCCCGGTCGAGGATCGGCCGGGGTCGCAGTCGGCACTGCGCGGTGCGAACGTGAGGGGGAGCAGGCATGAAGGGCAATCAACGGTTTTCTCTGCTTGGCCGTATCGGATCGGCGAAATCGACAGCAACCGCGGGCGAGAGTGGCCCCGATGCGGCACGCCCGCAGGGCGTGGCCGAGGGGCGTCTACAGGGCGATGCGCTGGAACAGGCCTATCGTGACCTGCTGGTCGAGTTCCAGTTGCTTGCCGAAACCAATCAGCGTCTGCATGAACGCCTCGCACGACGTGAGCGGGGCCATGAGGAATCGCCCGCGGCTCGCGAATTGATCCAGGCGCAGCGCAATGCGCTGGCCGAGCGGAGCCGCCGGATGCGCGAGCTCGAATATGAAAACGTGCAGCTGAAGCGTGAACAGAAACGCATCGTGGACGAGAGTCGCCGATTGTCGGCGAGCCTCGCCAAGCAGGGCCAGGAGGCTGCCCTGTTGGTGCGTAGAGATGAGTTGAGTCAGCGCGAATTGGCCGCGGCCAAGGCCGCGCTGCGCGAAAAGAACAACGAGCTGTTGCGCTTGACCGACAAGTACTACCAGCTCGAGGCGCGCAGCAAGCAGCCGGCGCCGATGCCGACCGCAGCCAACAGCGACTTCTGAACGGACGCCGCTCCCCGCCTCACGACGATGATGGCGGCGGCGGGCATTCGCGAAACACCCGTGCCGTGCATTCCGCGCAGACCGCCGGATCCAGACGCCTGAAGATCGTACGGATCGCGTGCGTCTTTGAATCGAAGAAATGATCGGCGCCGATCTTGCGGATGAACTGTGAGCGCGCGGCAAACTCGTAGACGTTGTGCTCCAGCCCGACGAAGTACAGCCCGCCGCCGAGTCGTTTCAGGCGCCTGCCCTCGTTGACCAGCACCTCTGCGGCACTCAGGTCCATGTAATGGATGCCGTCGCCGACGATCAGGATATGGCGGATGTCCTCGTTGTCGACGATGCGGCTGATGCGTTGCTGCACCTGATTGATCGAGCCGAAATACAGCGCCAGGTCCATACGCAGAATCTTGAGCTGTGGACAGGCGCGCAGCGGCTTGTTCTCGATGTTCACGAACGCGCGCTTGCCGCTTTTGGGGTCCGTGTCGACCGCCAGTGCCGGTATCGGCGGCACCGAGGTGCGCGCGAGAAAGATCACCAGCGACAGCAGTACGCCGAGGTAGATCGCGAATTCCAGCTCCAGGAACAAGGTCGCGAAGAAGGTGGTCAGCAGGATGCTGCTCTCCGAGCGGCTGTAACGCAGAACGTCCCCGATGTGATGGAAGTCGATCAGGTTGTAGGCGACGATCAGGATCACGCCCCCCATCGCGGCGATCGGCAGGTAGGCCGTCAGCGGAGCGATCAACAGCACGATGACCATCAGCATCAGCGCGGCAAAGATCGCCGACATCGGCGTCTTGGCGCCCGCGGCGTAGTTGATGCCTGAGCGTGTGAAGGATCCCGAACCGGCATAGCTCGAGAAGAAACTGCCGACCAGGTTCGACATCCCCTGGCCGATGAATTCCTGATTTGCATTGATCGTCTGATTCGATTTGGCGGCGACCGCACGGCTGATCGACACCGCTTCAATCAGGCCCAGCAGGGCCACCGCGAACGCCTCGGTAGCGAGATCCCTGATGGTCCCCAGCGCCAGGTCGGGATGCGACAGCGGCGGCAGGTGTGCGGGGATCTCGCCGACCAGCTTGATGCCCGCTTCGGCACCACCGAGCATCGCCGCGACCAGGCTGCCGACGACCATGCCCGCCAACAGGTTCGGTATCTTGGGCAGGTAGCGCTTGAACAGGATCGCGCTGACCAGTGTGCTCAGTGCGATCACCGCCGTGGTGACGCTGATCTGTCCGGCCATCGCATACACGTCGACCCAGGTGTGCAGAAACGACTCGCCTTTCGGAATCTCGATGCCAAGCACGTGTTTCATCTGGCTGGTCGCGATCAGCAGCGCGGCACCTGCCGTGAAGCCGATCACCACCGTGTGCGATACGAAGTTCACGACGGTGCCCAGGCGCGCCAGGCCGAATGCCAGCTGGTAGACGCCGGCAAAGAACGTCAGCGTGAGGGCCATGGTCACGAATTCCGGCGTTCCGGGCGTTGCATGGTTGCTGACCGCGGAGAACACGACGATCGAGATCGCCGTGGTCGGGCCGGAAACCAGGTGCAGTGAAGAGCCAAACAGCGCCGCGATGATCGGTGTGACCATCGCGGTGTACAGGCCGTACTCGGGCGGCAGTCCGGCGATCGCCGCGAACGCCACACCCTGCGGCAGCACGATCACGGCGCCGGTGAAACCGGCCGCCAGGTCGGCCCGCAACGTGTTGCGGTCCACCAGCTGGAACCAATGGAGGAACGGTAGGAAGCGGGCGATTTGCATGTTCAAAACCAACTACTTGTCCGGGGCTCGTGCCCCCGGGGCCATGGATGTCCGGATCCGGTCCCGGCGGCGTGAGGGCCGGGCACCGCCGGCACATCAGGGTTTCTCGAGTACCGGTGCGAGAAAGCGGCCGGTATGGGAATGGGCCATGCCCGCGATCTCCTCGGGCGTCCCGGTGGCAATGATCTCGCCGCCACCGTCGCCGCCTTCCGGACCGAGATCGATGATCCAGTCGGCGGTTTTGATCACATCGAGGTTGTGCTCGATGACCACGATCGAATTACCATGATCGCGCAATCTGTGCAGTACGCCAAGTAGCTGTCTGACGTCGTGGAAGTGCAGGCCGGTGGTCGGTTCGTCCAGGATGTAGAGTGTCCGCCCGGTGTCGCGCTTCGAGAGTTCGCGCGACAGCTTCACGCGCTGCGCCTCGCCCCCCGACAGCGTCGTCGCGTTCTGGCCCAGCGTGATGTAACTCAGGCCGACGTCCATCAGGGTCTGCAGTTTGCGCTTGATCACCGGCACCGCGTCGAAGAAGGCCAGGGCGTCCTCGACGGTCATGTCCAGCACCTCGTTGATACGCCGTCCCTTGTACTGGATCTCCAGCGTCTCCCGGTTGTAGCGTTTGCCTTTGCACACATCGCACTGCACGTAGATGTCGGGCAGGAAGTGCATCTCGACCTTGATGACGCCGTCGCCCTTGCAGGCCTCGCAGCGTCCACCCTTCACGTTGAAGCTGAACCGTCCGGGGCTGTACCCGCGCGAGCGCGATTCGGGCACCGCCGCGAACAGCTCGCGGATCGGGGTGAAGAGCCCGGTATAGGTGGCTGGATTGGAGCGTGGCGTGCGCCCGATCGGCGACTGGTCGATGTCGACCACCTTGTCGAAATGCTTGAGCCCCGTGACCCGCCGGAAGGGCGCGATCGTGTGGCTCGCGCCGTTCAGGTGGTTCGCGGTGATCGGGTACAGGGTGTCGTTGATCAGGGTCGACTTGCCGGATCCCGACACACCGGTCACGCAGGTGAACAGGCCGGCCGGGACCTCGAGCTTGACCGCCTTGAGATTGTTGCCGCGCGCGCCCTCGACCTTGAGCAGACGCTTGCGGTCGATCGGATGCCGGGTGTCCGGGATCGCGATGCGTTCGCGCCCGGCCAGGTAGTCGCCGGTGATCGACTCGGGTTCGGCGCAGATCGCGTCCACGTCACCCTCGGCGATCACCCGCCCGCCGTGCACGCCGGCGCCGGGGCCTATGTCGACGATATGGTCCGCGCTGCGGATCGCGTCCTCGTCGTGTTCAACCACGATCACGGTGTTGCCGAGGTCGCGCAGGTAGGTCAGGGTCTTCAGCAGGCGCTCGTTGTCGCGCTGATGCAGGCCGATCGAGGGTTCGTCGAGCACGTACATCACCCCGACCAGGCCCGCGCCGATCTGGCTGGCCAGGCGGATGCGCTGTGCCTCGCCGCCGGACAGGGTCTCGGCGCTGCGGTCCAGGGTCAGATAGTTCAGGCCGACGTTGACCAGGAAGCGCAGGCGGTCGTCGATCTCCTTCACGATCTTCGCGGCGATCTTGCCCTGCTTGCCGGGAAGATCGAGTTGGTCGAAGAACGCCAGGCTGCGCTCGACCGCCATCGCGGTCACCGTCGGCAGGTTGTGGTCCGCGACGAACACGTTGCGCGCCGCCTCGTTGAGCCGCGTCCCCTGGCAGTCCGGGCACGGCTGCGACGAGATATAGCGTGCCAGTTCCTCACGCACCGCATTGGATTCGGTCTCGTGGTAGCGGCGCTTCATGTTGTTGACGATGCCCTCGAACGGGTGGCTCTTCTTCACCACCCGGCCGCGCTCGTTGAAATAGCTGAACTCGATCGCCTCGAAGCCGCTGCCACCGAGGATCACCTGGCGGACCTCGTCCGGGAGCGCCTGCCAGGCGGTCTCCGGATCGAATCCGAAGTGCTTCGCGAGCGAGCGGATCATCTGGTAGTAGTAGGCGTTGCGCCGGTCCCAGCCGCGCACCGCGCCGCCGGCCAGCGAGAGTTCCGGGTTGGCGACGATCTTGTCCGGGTCGAAGAACTGTTCGACGCCGAGCCCGTCGCAGGTCGGGCAGGCGCCGACCGGGTTGTTGAACGAGAACAGCCGGGGTTCCAGTTCCTCGATGCTGTAACCGCACACCGGGCACGCGAAGTTCGCCGAGAAGACCAGTTCGGGCTGGGGATTCTCGGGATCCGTGTCCATCCAGGCGACCCGTGCGACACCCTCGGCGAGGTGCAGCGCGGTCTCGAACGATTCGGCCAGGCGCAACGCGATGTCACTGCGCACCTTGAAGCGGTCGACCACGACCTCGATCGTGTGTTTCTTGTGCAGTTCGAGATCCGGCGGCGCGTCCAGTTCGAAGATCTCGCCGTCGATGCGCGCGCGGATATAGCCCTGGGCGTGCAGTTCGGCGAGCAGCTTGTGGTACTCGCCCTTGCGTTCCGAGATCACCGGCGCCAGCAGCATCAGCTTGCTGCCCTCGGGCAGCGCCAGCACCAGGTCGACCATCTGGCTCACGGTCTGCGCCTCGAGGCGCTCGCCGTGAGTCGGGCAGCGCGGCGTCCCGGCGCGGGCATACAGCAGGCGCAGGTAGTCGTAGATCTCGGTGATGGTGCCGACGGTCGAGCGCGGGTTGTGGCTGGTGGTCTTCTGCTCGATCGAGATCGCCGGCGACAGTCCCTCGATGTGGTCGACGTCCGGCTTCTCCATCATCGACAGGAACTGGCGGGCATAGGCCGACAGCGACTCGACGTAGCGGCGTTGTCCCTCGGCGTAGATGGTGTCGAACGCCAGCGACGACTTGCCCGAGCCGGACAGGCCGGTGATCACGATCAACCGGTCGCGCGGCAGCTCGAGGTCGATGTTCTTGAGGTTGTGGGTGCGCGCACCGCGGATGTGAATCGTGTCCATGCTGACGGTCGTTGGAGACTGAACCGTCAAATGTTACGGGAGCGGCGCGGCCGATCAAAGCCGGATCCGCTCCGGCGGCTGTTCAGAACAGCTCGATGTCGCCCAGATTGACCGCGCTGTCGGTCTGCGCGCGATTGTGCGCCTTGCTGAAGGTGTCGACCATGTCCTGCTGCTGGCGGTAGATGTTCTTCAGGCTGGGCAGCAGTACCAGCAGGGTGTCGCGCAGCGCGTCGCTGGCGTCGATGCGCTCAATCGCGTCCTCGATCGCGTTGTCGATGCGGTCCAGCACGTAGGCCTCCTGGTCCTCCTCGAGGCCCATGCGCAGAAAATCGTGGTTCAGCTCCTGGAGCATGTCGCGCAGCAGCCGGTTGCTCTGTTCCTGGTTGTCGATCAGTTCTCTGGTGAGGTAGTAAAAGCTGGTCCGGATGCGACCGAACGCGGCCAGCAGTTCGCGGCTCTGGTGCATCAGGGCCTCTTCGGCGTACAGGTTGCCGACCCGGGTATCCACCGCCGACAGCAGTAGCGGCAGCAGGTCCTTGGTGCGGCCGTAGCGCTGCATATCGTGCACCGGCATGTCGCGCACCAGCAGGCTCAGGTGCTGGTAGTTGACGATCGAACGGGCACCGAAGTCGACGAAACGCTGACTGCGGTCGCTCATCTCGACCAGTTCCTTTTCCAGCGGCCGCATGCCCTCGCCGTCGGCGTACCACAGGTCCGCATTGTTGGCGCAGATGTGCAGGCAACAGTTGAGCTGCATGTTGCGGGTGACCTCGAACAGCGCATCGGCCAGCTCATCGGTGCTGTGCAGGGCGTGGGTGCGTTCGAGGAACTGCATCGCCATCGCCAGTTCGCTGGTCCCGGCGAGCGCGATCATCGCGGTCTCGCGTGCCGCGGTGTACTGCTCTTCCAGCGCGCTGCGCTGTTCGGCGAAACGCTGCAGCACCTGGACGCGCGCCAGCAGGTTTTCGGGTTCGAACGGTTTGACCAGGTAGTCGTCGGCGCCCGCTTCGTAGCCCTGCATGCGCTCGCGCAGCGAACTGTGCGAGGACAGGAAGATGATGGGAATGCGTTTCGTAGAGTCGTTCTGACGCAGCTGCACGCACACGTCGTAGCCGTTCATCCCCGGCATCTCGACATCGAGCAGGATGAGGTCGGGGCGGTTCTCCAGCGCCGCGGCGATCCCCTGTTCGCCGTCGTACGCCGGGCGCACCCTGTGGCCGGCGGGTTCGAGCACCCGACGGATGATCTTGTGACTGAGCTTGTCGTCGTCGATCGCCAGAATATCGGCAGTTTGCGGCACGGTAGGGGGTTCTCCACTGCGGGGCGGCGCCGGAACGATCTTTGGCCGGGTGCTGTCTCCTGGGGAACGATATCGGCCGCGTCGGGCGGATCTTTTGCCCGGCGCCTGGGAGCCGGAATCCGGGTTAAAATGGCGCGCTTGGTAGCGAGGTGGAGCGTGCGAAGCAGTAATTCGACCAATATGACGGGCGCGGAACGGCGCGCCACCTTCGGCCTGGCCGGGGTGTACGGGTTCCGCATGCTCGGCCTGTTCCTGATCCTTCCGGTGTTCGCGCTGTATGCCGAGAAGCTGCCGGGGGCGACCCCGCTGCTGACCGGGCTCGCGATCGGCATCTACGGCCTCACGCAGGCGGTGTTGCAGATCCCGTTCGGGCTCCTGTCCGACCGGATCGGACGCAAGCCGGTGATCATCGGCGGCCTGGTGCTGTTCGCGATCGGCGGGGTGGTCGCGGCGCTGGCCGACGACATCTGGCTGATCGTCGTCGGCCGGGCGATCCAGGGCAGCGGTGCGGTCGCCGCGGCGGTGATGGCGCTGGCGGCGGACCTGACCCGCGAGGAGAACCGCACCAAGGCGATGGCGACGATCGGCGTGACCATCGGCGCCTCGTTCATGCTGGCGATGCTGGTCGGGCCGCTGCTCGGCAAGCTGATCGGGGTCAGCGGGATCTTCTGGGTCACCGCGGTGCTGGCGCTGCTCGGCATCGCGTTGGTCGGCCTGGTGGTGCCGACCCCGTCGCGCAGCAGCGTGCACCGCGACGCCGAACCGGTACCGGCGATGTTCCGGCGCGTGTTGCGCGAGGCGGACCTTCTGCGCCTCGATTTCGGCATCTTTTCACTGCACCTGATCCTGACGTCGCTGTTTCTCGCGGTGCCGCTGGTGTTGCGTGATCTCGGCCTGGCCACCGCGCAGCACAGCATGCTGTATCTGCCGGTGATGCTGGGTTCGATCGTCGCGATGGTGCCGTTCGTGATCCTCGCCGAACGGCGTGGCCTGATGAAACAGGTATTCGTCGGCGCGGTCGCCTGCCTTGCGGTCGCACAGTTCGGGCTGGGTGAACTCAGCGGGCACCTGTGGGGGTTCGTCGCCGCGCTGGCGCTGTTCTTCACCGCGTTCAACCTGCTCGAGGCGACCCTGCCGTCGCTGGTTTCCAAGGTGGCGCCGGTCGATGCCAAGGGTACCGCGATGGGGGTCTATTCGACCTCGCAGTTCGGCGGCGCCTTCGTCGGCGGCGTGGCCGGTGGCTGGGTGCATCAGCACCTGGGGCTGAGCGGTGTGTTCCTGTTCGGCGCCTCGGTCGCGGTGGTCTGGCTGCTGGTCGCCAGCGGCATGCGCAAGCCGGGACGCTACGCCAGCCGCCTGGTGCACCTGACCGCCGGCGGGCGCGATACCGGCGAGCTGGCGGCGCGGCTTCGCGGCATGCCCGGGGTCATCGAGGCGGTGATCGTCGCCGACGAGGGGGTCGCTTACCTGAAGGTCGACCGCGACCGGTTCGACGACGTGGCGTTGGGTGAAATTGTCGCCGGGCCGGCGTAGACTGCCGGGCAACCAAATACCAACGGCGGCGCACGGAGGCGACCGTCGGCTAGAGGAGGAAACATGGCGAGTAGAGGCGTCAACAAGGTCATACTGATCGGCAATCTGGGCCAGGACCCGGAAGTACGCTACATGCCCAACGGCAATGCGGTGTGCAACATCACGGTGGCGACATCGGAGAGCTGGAAGGACAAGAATACCGGCGAGAACCAGGAGCGCACCGAATGGCACCGGGTGGTGATGTACCGGCGCCTCGCCGAGATCGCCGGCGAGTACCTGAAGAAGGGTTCCAAGGTGTATCTGGAGGGGCGGCTGCAGACCCGCAAATGGCAGGATCAGCAGGGCCAGGATCGCTACACCACCGAGATCATCGCCGACGAGATGCAGATGCTCGACAGCCGCGGCGGCAGTGCGGATTTCGCACCGTCGGCGGGGTCGCGCGCACCCGCCTCGAAGCCTGCGGCCCAGGCGGCCGCACCGGTCGACAGCGGTTTCGAGGACGACATCCCGTTCTGACGTGCCGCTGCGTCGATCGCGCGGATAGACGGGGCGCTTCGGCCCCGTTTTCGTTTTCGACGCGGACCGGCTAACCTCGAACCTCCATCAGCGCAACGACTGGGTCGGCGAATGTACACGCTGCTGATCGCATTCTTTCTGGTCGCGATCGTGACCTCGTTTCTGTGTTCCCTGTGGGAGGCGGTACTGCTGAGCATCACGCCGTCCTACGCGCAGATCAAGCTGCAGGAGGGTGGTGCCCTGGGGCGCCGGCTGCAGGCGTTCAAGGACAACATCGACCGCCCGCTGGCCGCGATCCTGACGCTCAACACCATCGCGCACACGGTCGGCGCGATCGGCGTCGGCGACCAGGCGGCGAAGATCTGGGCGGACGCCGATCCGCTGATCACCGGGCTCGTCGTGCCGGTCGTGATGACCCTGGCGATCCTGGTGCTCTCCGAATTGATCCCCAAGACCCTCGGCGCGAACTATTGGCAGGAGCTCGCGGGCTTCACCGCGCGCTCGCTCGCGCTCGTGATCCGCCTGCTGGCGCCGCTGGTCTGGTTCAGTCAACTGGTCACCCGGGCGCTCAAGAAGGCCGATGTCGGCAGCGCCTTCACGCGCAGCGATTTCCTGGCGATGGCGGATATCGGTGCACGGCACGGGGTGTTCGAGCAGCACGAGTCCGACATCATCGGCAATCTGCTGCAGTTCCGTTCGGTGCTTGCGCGCGACGTGATGACACCACGGACCGTGGTGATCGCGGCATCCGCCGCCCAGACGATCGGCGCCTTCTTCGAGCAGCACCGCGACCTGCGGTTCTCGCGCATCCCTGTGTTCGAAGGCGACACACCCGACCACGTGATCGGTTATGTGCTCAAGGACGAGATCCTGGCGCAGATGGTCGACGGACGACCCGACGAGGCGCTGGGCAGCCTGCGGCGCGACATCCTGGTCGTCCAAGAGGACCGCCCGATCGTCGACCTGTTCAATCAGTTCCTGATGCGCCGCGAACAGATCGCGATGGTCGTGGATGCGTTCGGCGGCATGTCCGGGATCGTGACCATGGAGGACGTCATAGAGACGCTGCTCGGCGTCGAGATCGTCGACGAGTCCGATCCGACGCGCGACATGCAGCAGCTCGCTCGCCGCCATTGGGAGGCCAGGGCCAAACGATCGGGGTTGGTGGTCACCGAAGCGGCGCGTCCCGATGTGCCGGAAGGCGCCGCGAAAGACCAGGAGTGAGTTGCTGCATCCACCGGCCCTCTGCCAGGATGTTTTTCTCCGACTCGGCACAGGCGGGGGCAGATGTTCTGTCGGCCGGTGGATGCGCAACCTGTCTATTGCGAAGCACGACCGGTGCCAACTGTCTCAATACGAATAAATTCAATGCGTTAATGCTGTCGTGACGACCGGTACCATGGGCTATTGTAAAGCCGGCCGAACACTTTAGTCGTTTAGTGCCTGGCGGCTCATTGTCTCTTCCGTGCAGGTATCCCTTTGCTGCCGTGCGAAGTGACTGAGTTCGGGGAAGAATTCGGCAAAATCCTCGCGAAAACTGGCGTAATTCGCTTCCAGTTCGGCGACCGCTTCGGCGAGCTGGCTGGGGCGACTCAGGCGCCGCTCGATGCCGGACAATGCGCGCCGGATACCATCGATCTCGCGGTAGGAGACGAGCAGATCGTTGCGCACCATGTACAGCACGCTGTGCTGCATGCGCGGCGGCAGACTGGGCAGCTGCCGGTTCAGGATGCGGTAGATCCGGCGCGCGTACTGCGGCAGCGGCTGGCGCGAGTACGCCGGCCAGTCGCAGGCCAGGAAATGGTCGAAGAACAGGTCGACGAGGATGCCCGCGTAACGGCGGAACTCGGGGTCGATGCGCGCCTTGCTGCGCCGGACCACCGGGTGCTGGTCGGTGAACGAGTCGACCCGTCGGTGCAGCAGGATGCCGGCGCGCACGGCAGCCGGTCGTGCCGGGTCGACCCGGCCCTTGACGAAGTCGCCCATCAGGCCGCCGATCAGCAATTCGCTGTCGTCCCCGGCGAGGTAAAGGTGGGCCAGGTAGTTCACGGCGTCGCGAGGGTCGCCCGATGGAGCCGGATCAGCTCGTCGATCGCCAGGGTCTCGCTGCGCGCGCCCGGATCGACCCCGACCGCGGCGATCTGCTCGCCGTCGAGCAGGCCTTTGAGGTTGTTGCGCAGGGTCTTGCGGCGATGTGCAAAGGCCTGCGCGACGAAGGCACCGAAGGTGCCGATCTGCGCGACCGGCACGCGTGATTCGGCCAGCGGACGCAGGCGCACGACACTGGAATCGACCTTCGGCGGCGGGTCGAACGACCCCGGACCGATGTCGAACAACGGCGTCACCTCGCAGCTCACCTGCAACATCACCGACAGGCGTCCGAAGGCCTTGGAGCCCGGCGCGGCGGCCATGCGTTCGACGACCTCTTTCTGCAGCATGAAATGCATGTCCTCGATCACGTCGGCCTGTTCGAGCAGGTGGAACAACAACGGCGTCGAGATGTTGTAGGGCAGGTTACCGACCAGACGAAGCTTCTGTTCACCTGGATGCAGGCTGCGGAAGTCGAACTTCAGCGCGTCCGCGTTGTGCAGGTTCAACTCGCCGATCGGTGCGCACATGTGGCGCAGCGGTTCGAGCAGGTCGCGGTCGAGTTCGATCGCGTCCAGCCTGCCGGCACGTTGCAGCAGCCCCTTGGTCAGCGCCCCCTGGCCCGGACCGATCTCCACCAGGCGTTGCCCCGGCCGCGGATCGATGCAGTCGAGGATCCGCGCGATCACCGCCTGGTCGTGCAGAAAGTTTTGGCCGAACCTTTTCCTGGGACGGTGGCTCAAGGGGTTAGCCTTTCAAAAGTCTGAGAAATGAATGCGTTGAGTTTCGGGCAAAACCAAAGGGCTGCGCAAATCAGGGGGTTAGGTTTGTGGTGGTGGAGATTCGAACTCTCTTCGATTTTCGCGGCGGTCGGAAACGACGGCTCATTGGCTAGTTGTTGAGTGAGCTAGGCCAGTCCGAGCCCCTCCGACAACCCCTGCACCTTGTTCCAAAAGCCGGGATCAATCCCTTCCTGGGGAATTCTTTGGATAATTTCCTTGAATCCATAAAAGACCTGAGGATCAGCTCCAGATTCCATAATGTAGATGAGCAGCTTCGCTACTGCATAAGGGAATCGCTCGGGTAAATCGCTGTTTTTTAGGTCATACCCGATCGACAGGTGTTTGAACGGCGTGGGAGGCATCTGAACCGCAATATTCACAGCTTCCCCGTACACTGCGGTGAGCTGAGTCGTCCATTCCAACATCTCATTGGTTTCCACCTCGTCCAGCACAGCGGGTATTCCTTGAAGCCGGTTGTTCCAGTACGCACGTAGCCACTTATCCCACTGTTCTTTCTGTTGCTCTTCGTTGAGGCCACGAAGCATTCGGTCGACGCTAAACGCAAAATTTCGCCTGTCCGTCTCGTCGCCATTCAGAAAAAAAGTTGGGATTGCTTCGTCCAGTGGTTTTTTGGCGTAGTACATGACCATCACCACAAAAAACTCGGCAAAACGGTCACGATGCGATGCAAGTTGATTCCCGAGTTGCGAGCAGGCTTTCAAAAACATTGGGGCCAAAGCATCGAATACACGAGGGTTCAAGCTTCCCCAGGTCAAAAAGCCATCCCAGCTTTGCTGCATTCTTGTCGGGTCTTTTTCGTGCTCGAACCAAGGAAGGAGTTGTTCCTTCGTCCAGTCTTCGTCAATCGATAGGAAATAAGGGAACTGGCTGGCGAAAACTGCGAGGGCTACACCGCTAGCCGAACTACCTTCTTGAATGATGCTTTCTATCGGAAGTCTGAAAGCATCAGGAATCGAAGACGGTTTCTTCTCTTGTGCTTTCCACCACAAGCTCAGCGCGTGGAGCCAGTACTGGGCAAGCACGCCGGCAGAGTTGTTGATCGCAAACCCAAGCCAGTCTTCTTTGGCCTCTGGAAAGTCCTCGACCGTTACATGTGCCCAGAGCCCTTTCGCGATACGGTTTGTGTCATCCAAACAGGAGAGCGCAGAGGTCTTTCCTTCTTTTTCAACAAGAATGAGGAGTGCTCGGGAGATGTCATATGTCGCTCTAGGGTATAGCCTCTGATCCTTCAGCCAGAAAAGGATACGCTGACACTGTTCTTCGTTATCGGGCCATTCCTTCCAGGCATCGATCAACGCCGCCCAGAAGTCCGAATCCCAGGCTCCAGTCTTCGCAAGAGCTTCGGCAAGTTCAAAACCCCAAGGGGCGTTTGTTCTCGCAGCTTCTGTGATTGCGCCTTGTAGACCACGCACATCTGGTCCACGAAACTCATCACCCTTAAAGCCCTGTAGTGTTTCCAGCCAATCGTTTGGAGACTTTGTGAGAAGCTCCCCGGCGCTATAAGGGCTTTTATGTCCAACCCATTCTGCGCCGGAATGCCAGTGAGTAAGGTCTGGATGCTCACGAGACTGAAGATCGGGAAATTCACTCGTCAACCTGGATATGGATTCATTCAACAATTCACAGCTTGGGTCGGACCTTTTTAGCCACTCAAGCCAACTATATTTTTCCCTTGCCGCGTGATGTTCAGCCTCGCCATCATCAAGGGGCCATCGGTACTTCAATACTTCGTCTAGGAGTTCTACTCTGGAGGTGGGGGTCAACAACCCGTATATGTGGGCACCAAACTGGTAGGTCTCGTGATGCGTCGCAATGTCGTGAAGATTAAAATGTTGAAGAAAAATCTGTAGTTTTTCATTTGCGTCCACGTCCGCTCGTTGAGTTAGATAGTGAACACATAGTCGGCGAATGATTGGCGCCTCGGATCTAGCGTGTCTGAGGAAAAGGCTGTGAGCGTATCCTGGTTGGCTGATGGCAAGTTGCTCCCAGGCATCTCTCGCTGCATCTATCAGCACATCTTCCCGGTGATGCAGATCATCTTGCTCGTGCGGCTCAATCGCTGAGCGCATGTATGACAGTGTGTCTGATTTTTCGTTTGCGCGATCCCAGGCAGCTAAGTGGCTATGAATCGTACTCAGTGTGCTGATGGCAAGTTCAAAGATCTCGGTTGAAATGCGTTCGAGATGGGATTTGAGGTACTTCTGATAGAACTCATTGAGATGCCAGTGATCAGCAAATAATTGGTAATTGATATCGAGGTTGGTTTTATCCTCTCGCTCGTCATTCTCGTCATACCAATTAATCCCTTTTTTAATCTGCAATTGGGGTTCAGCCATTTTCGAGAAGAGTTGAAGAAGCTCTTTGTCGAGATCATATCTTGCGCACCGTTCCGCCAGCCATTCCAGGATTGTGGTGTCGCCGTGGGGCGGGGCTGTTGCAATGAGGAGTGTCACCCATCTTGAAAGGGAGATGGCAGAGTCTGGAGTGTTCTCGCCATCCTTTGCCAACCCAATTTCGCGACCAAGAATCCACCAGAATAGCGAATTCAATCGAAGACCATGCTTGCCTACAATGAGAATTACTTCCTCAGGGTATTCGTGTGTATAGTGCTCTGAGATCCACGCTGCCAATATGCGTTGCTCTTCAGTCAAAATATTACCAGCGAACAAATCATCAAGAGCGCCCTTGCCATCTAGCCAGGCTGGCCAGCTCTTGTCTTTGGCTACATTTGTGAAAAATCGAATGGTATTGCGGTTGCGAACAGCGTCCAGGATTTGGTGCTCGCTTTCTTCGTCTTGGGGTGGTGGGCTTGACGCTAGGGCCGTGAGTTCCTGCTTCCAATCGAGCTGTGTGCGATTTAAGGGCATCTCGAATAATCCCCCGATTCGGGCAGAATAACAGCGATCAAACAGGCAAAGGGTAGATCGGATGCAACCAGGGTTTTTCGACGATGAGGATCGGCTGGCGAAGCTGGAGAAACTGGGTGATCCACTGCCACGGCTGGACAGCATCGTGGACTGGCAAGCATTCCGGCCGTTGCTGAAGGTGATCCACCAGAAGCAGCGCAAGAGCAATGCCGGACGCAAGCCGCATGACGTCACGTTGATGTTCAAGATGCTGGTGCTGCAGGCCTTGTACAACCTCTCGGACGATCAGACCGAGTTCCAGGTCCGTGACCGGTTGTCGTTCCAGCGCTTCCTCGGGCTGTCGCCGGAGGACACCGTGCCGGACGCCAAGACGTTGTGGTTGTTCCGCGAGCAACTGGTGCGTCACGGCTTGATTGACAAGCTGTTTGCGCGCTTCGATGAGCAGTTGTGGCAATCGGGCCTGATGCCCAAGGGTGGCCAGATCATCGATGCCAGCCTGGTCAACGTGCCGAAGAACCGGAACACGCGTGACGAGAACAAGCAGATCAAGGAAGGCAAGATGCCTGACGGATGGGATGACAAGCCGAACATGAAGCGGCAAAAGGACGAGGATGCACGCTGGACGAAGAAGCACGGCAAGAGCCACTACGGCTACAAGAACCACATCAACATCGACAAAGAGCACAAGCTGATCCGGCGCTATGCGGTGACCGACGCCAGCGTGCACGACAGCCAGGTCTTCGATGAGGTGCTGGACGACGAGAACAGCGACCGTTCCATCTGGGCCGATTCCGCCTACCGATCACAAGCGCGCGAAGAACAGCTTCGCGAACAGGGCTACAAGAGCCGAATCCACCGCAAGGGCAGCAGTCGGCGTGCGTTGAACAAACAGGAGCAGGCGACCAACCATCGGCGCTCAAAGGTCCGCGCCCGCGTCGAGCATGTCTTCGGTGATCAACGCACACGCCAGGGCAACATCCTGGTACGAACCAAGGGCAAGGTCCGAGCGGCAGTGAAGATCGGGCTGATGAACCTGACCTACAACATGCGACGCTTGGAATTCTTACTCAGGCCGCAATCCGCCTTCTGCACGGCCTGAAGGGCCGGAAAGCCGCCGAGGGCGGCGCGCAACGGCCAACAAGGTGAGAAAACCGGGCCGCTGGATTCGGAAGAAGACTATCAGCGCGGCGAAATGGCACGGTCGCTACATTGATCACGCCGATGGTGGCGTTAGAACGAATTGATCGAGGTGCCCTTAAATAGTCCGCAAGCTTGGCAATGCCGCTATTCAGAAAAGAATAATCACTTGGTGCTGGTTTCGGAAACCAAATAGGGGTGATCCCACGCGCTTTCCAATCGCTCTCGTCGCTGCCTTCGGCAATGAGTACGTATCTGTTTCCATCTCGGCTTGGCAGCGCTCGCGCCAGGTAGTCCATAACAACATCATCGTGGCTGTAACCGATAAACAATACTGAGTAGTTTTGAAAGAGATCGACAAGGAAACGCCTTGCCCAGCCTTCGGTGAGGTAGGCTCGTCCAAAGTCTGAATCTGTAAGCACAATCCCTTTTGAAAATTCTCGACTCCCGTGGACATGCACGATGCCAGAAAAGTCATGGCCGAGAGGTAGTGCTGGGGCTCGGTAAACACTAACGATGTCATCCGTGATTTCAGCGCAGGCTTCTTCAAATAGGGTATCGAAGTTTGTGGTAACAACTTTTATGTCGGTGGTTTCAGGAAACAGTCGGAGCAAGTCACGATGAAGGGGGGTATGAGAGCCAGCTACCGGGTTTAATGCCGTGCAGCTTCGTTCGTGTATACGAACTCCCTTTCTATGGATTCGCCCGAGAAATCGGTCGACTGGTTCGCCATCTCCTCTGGTCTCCCCTGTTCCTGCTGCCAATTGTTCAGCTAACTTGAAGAAACTTGGGAGTTTGGCCGGTTCGCCCATCGACACGCCCGCGCCAGCAAAAACCACGCACGTCTTATCGCGCATGCTTCGCATCAGTTCATCGGGAAAACGTATTTGGTCGATTTTCATGCCTAATTGCGAACCATTTAACACGATATTGGTTTTCAACGCCGCCATCGAAAGTGTCGACAGCCCTCATCCCTACCTATCTAACTCCGCGTAATCCGCAGAAAAACCACACCGGGCAACACTTCTGGCCGAACCTTTTCCAGGGACGGTGGTTCAAGGGGACAACCTACAAATTACAAATCAATTCAGGCGATTATGAACGGTCTGAAACAGAATACCCACGGGGGTCAGAGTGTTAGGGATGCGTGGCGCGGTACTCGTGATTGTGACGTGCTGGACGCTGGGTATTGGAGGTGGCGAGATGAACAGACAGCAGGTCTTACAGGCGTTGAGTGCGGCTAAACCGGCGCTCGCCGAGCGCTACGGTGTCACGCGGCTCGCGTTGTTCGGCTCGACCGCCCGGGACGAAGCGCGGCTGGATAGTGACGTGAATATTGTCGTCGGCTTCGATGGGCCGGCTGCTTCGGCCCGTTACTTCGGCGTGCAGTTTTATTCGGAAGATGAACTCGGTTGTGCCGTTGATTTGGTGACCGAAAAGGCGTTGCGGGCAGAACTCAAGCCTTATATCGAGCGCGAGGCGGTGAATGTCTGACCGAGAGCGAAGTTTCTATATCTGACGGTACCCCCGTAATCCGAGCCATGCGGGATGTGGGAATGCCTTGTATTTGAGGGGCCCCAAGGAGGCCCCTAGATGAAGCGCAAGCGCTACATAGAGGAACAGATCATTTCGATCCTGAAGGAGCACCAGGCCGGTGCCTCAGCGCCTGACCTGGCCCGCCGCCACAGTGTCGTCGAAAACACGATCTACCACTGGAAGCCGAAATACGGCTGCATGGAGGTCTCCGAAACAAGGCGGCTGCCCGCTGGGTCAATATGGCGCTCGGCCTACTCGTTGATACCGAGTAGTTCCACATCGAAGACCAGGGTGCTGCCCGGGCCGATTACGCCGCCTGCACCGCGGTCGCCGTAGGCGAGGTCACTGGGGATGAAGAGGCGATTCTTCTGCCCGACAACCATCAGCTGCAGGCCTTCCGTCCAGCCCTTGATGACCTGGTTCAAACCAAAAGAGATCGGCTCTCCCCGGTCCACTGAGCTATCGAAAACCGTGCCATCGATTAGCGTGCCGTGATAGTGCACCTTGACGCGATCGTTCGGCCCGGGAGATACGTTGCCATCGCCTGTTTGCAGTACCTTGTATTGCAGACCGGACGCAGTGGTGACGACACCCTCGGCCTTGGCATTCTCTGCCAGAAAGGCCTGGCCCTGCTGGACGTTTGCCGTGGCGGATTGCTTGTTGCGGGTGAGCATTTGATACACCAGCATCAATGCGATCACGAGCAGTATGGCGAAGATGTACTTCAACGGGCGGCTCCGGGAATTGGCGTTGGCGCAGGAGTTTAACCCAGCTGGTGCTAACCCAGAGCCGCGCTTCCACCATTGGGTAGCCATCGCTTATCCCGCCCGAGGTCTTGGAAGTTGTTCCAGACGCTGTAGCCATCGTTGTTTGGCTCGATCAGGGTGAGCAGTAGGCTCAGTTCAATAGCTGCAGTGACTGTGCGAGCACTCTGTTTCTCGGTTGACGACGGTCTGCGATTGGAGTCCAGTCACCGAAATCGTCGACGGGCTTGATCCTCTGACTCGCGAACTCCGCGCAATCCGCAGAAAAACCATGCCGGGCAACACTCCTGGCCGGACCTTTTCCTGGGACGGTGGCTCAAGGGGTTGTCCTGGTGAATACACGAGAAATGAAGGCGTTAAGTTGCGGTTGAAAGCAAAGGGTTGCGCAAATCAGGGTGTTAGGGATGCGAGGGAGAGATTCGAACTCTCTTCGGTTTTCGCAGCGGTTGAGATTCGACATCCGGGAAGCCAGGGCGTCCTGCCACTGGTCTGCTGCCGACAATCTACACTTCAAATCCGACCTCAAGGCCTCTGAGTATGGCGCCCCGATATTGGACCTGATCTTTCGCGCCACGGGATCCGAACCGCGGAAATGATGGCATTTGCGCTATAGTCCCGGGCAATGAGTCGGATCTTCATTTCGTATCGCCGCCAGGACGCCGCGGACGTTTGCGGTCGGATGTTCGACCACCTGGCGGCCCATTTCGCGCGCGACGATCTGTTCAAGGACGTCGATTCGATCGGTTTGGGTCTGGACTTCAGGGCAGTCATCGCCGATGCGGTCGGATCCTGCGATGTAGTACTCGTCGTCATCGGCCCCGATTGGGAGCATGCGCGTGATGGGCAGGGCCGCTCGCGCCTGCTCGACCCGGATGATTTCGTGCGCATCGAGGTGGAGGCGGGCCTCGAGCGGGATGTCGCGGTCATTCCCGTTCTCGTCGGCGGCGCGGCGATGCCAAAGCGTGAGAACCTCCCCGAATCCCTGCATCCACTCGTATACCGAAATGCGATCGCGCTCCGGGCCGACCCGGACTTCGCCAGCGACATGCAACGCCTGATCCGGGCGTTGGAGAGCATCCTGGCATCGCCGGTGGCGGCCGCTGGTAAGGCGAACACGCCAGAACCGGCGCCGGCACGCATGGGGCCACGCGCACGGGGTGCGCTATTGGCCGCGCTGGCTGTGCTCACGCTCTTACTGGCCGTGATCGGCTATCTTTTTCAGCAGGACAGTCCCACTGCGGTCCCGCAAATTGAGGAAACAGACCCCTGTGCGGCGTCCAACCCACCGGCATCCTGCCTGTTCCAGTGAGCGAGGAGCGGAATCGATGAAGCAAAAGTTTTTCCGGCTGGCGCTGAGCCTGCTCGGTGTGCTGATTTCTACCAGCCACGCAGCCAACTCGGCTCGCTGTGAGCGTCTCGAAACCGGGGATAACTTCGATGACCTGAACAAGATCCTCGACTGCATCGAAGCGAAGACCGGTGCTGGTGGCGGCCCGCTGGTGACCTCGACGCAGGTAGCGGTCTATGGCGAAGAATCGGAGCCGAACAACCGGATAGGCGAGGCCAACCGGATTACACTCGGCACCACGGTGACCGGCAGGCTCAAGGATGGCAGCGACATCGACATGTTCACCTTCGTCGCCCCGGAATCTGCCGCGAACGTCAGAATCATACTGCGGCAGACCGACACGACGGGGTTCTATCCACGGGTCAAGGTCTACGACGACACCGAAACGATCGTCCTGAAACCCGGTGCGACGATCAACACGACGCTTTCGGTGCCACTCGAAGTCAGCCCCGCGGCGCAGTACTTCATCACGATCAACTGCTGGCAACTGTGCGGCAAAAACATGCCCTACGAGCTGCTGGTGCGGGCACAATAACCATTGCAGCACGAGATCCCCGCGTAGCGCAGACATGATGTCGTCAACGACGTTATCCAGGCATGCTGTCTTGCGGCCTTCATTTCGTTTGCCGACATTTGTCGGCGAAATCGTCGACAGCATTCATTGCCACCGCTCCAACTGTGCGAAATCTGCAGCAAAACCACATCAGACAACACTTCTGGCCGAACCTTTGCCTGGGACGGTGACTCGAGGGTTGTCCTGGGGTCTGCGCGTCAAATGGGTGCGTGAAGTTGCGGGGAAAACCGAGGGGTTGCGCAGATCTGGATGTCAAACGTCCGCAGGGAGAGAATTGAACTCTCTTCGGTTTTCGCGGTGGTTGGAATAGCCCGAGCTACGTCCAGGAGGGCATCGGGCCAGGTCTGGGCCTGCGCCGCGCGGTAGGATTTCGGTTGCGCTGAAACTGAAGTGCTTGATCTGATTGAGTACGGCGGCCTGTGCGCATTTGGTTCTGGGCCATGAAAACCGAAAGCCCGCGGAAGCCCGGGCTTTCAGTTGTATCGCCGCTGGCCGGCAATTATCTCACCGGCGGCCTGCAGCCGGGCCTGATGATGTGGCTGAACCAGAGAGATTCCGAGATCGCGACAAGCTGCCGTCCGTGTTGCGCATCGAGTTCATCATCGAGTCGTCGTCTTCCAGCATTTCATCGATGATCTCGATATGCATTTCACTGATCTGTTCATCTACGAAATCAAAATTCGGGTTCGTGTCTTCGGAAGGGTGGTGAGCCCAAACTGCCCCGGTCACTGCAAAGGAGGCGATCGTGGCAAACACCGCAGTCTTGAGTAGTGCCTTGTTCATGAGTGGTTCCTTCTCTGAAGCTGCCAGGTGATTGAAGTGAACTTGATTCACAGGGAGTCGTTCTCTTCAGTTGGTTTTATTCTGGGAACCACGTGTTTCCCTGATTTTTCGCCCTATTGCCGCTTTGTATCCGTAATGTTTCAAGTTGTTACGGGGCAAAGCCCGTTTGGTCGAAACGCCTTTCACTGCATCGCCGAAGGCGACGAGTACGAATGCCCAGCCGGTGTCCGGCGGATCTGTCGCTTCGCATGCGAAGGGGCCGGCAGGACGATAAGGCGCTATCGGTCACCGACCCTTTTTTCGTGATGTTCAAGGGGTTGGTTTTGCAGCACCCGTATAACCTGGCTGACGAGCAGACCGAATGCCAGATCCGTGACCGCCATTCCTTTTGCCGCTTCCTGGGCATGACCCCAGAAGGCCAGGTGCCGGGCGCGCGCTGGACGAAGAATCACGGACAAACCCATTGTGGCTGCAAGTACCACATCAGCATCGACCGTAAGCACAAGCTGATTCGCCATTTTGAAGCCACGTCGGCGTCGGTGGCCGACAACACGGTGTTCGATGCCCTGCTCGATCCGACAAACACCGGTGCGCATGTCTGGACCGATGCGGCCTGTCGTCCGGTGCTTGCGGGCAGCCACTCGAGGATGCCGGCTACCGCAGCCACATCCACACCAAGGGCCAGGCGAACAGACCGATCTCGGCGTCTCAGCAGCGCGCCAATCGCCAGCGCTCAAAACACCGTTGTCGCGTGGAGCATGTCTTTGCCACGCAGCATGCGATGGCTACCCTGCTGGGGAAAGGTCAGAAACTGCCTTTGACAATGACGCCAAGAGTCCAGTTTCTTTACATCCCCAGGAGATTGCTCGGTTTTTTGGGAAAGTAAGCCATTCATTCGATTCGCTAATTCTTGACAGGCATGGTCTATGCCTATGCATTTATAGGCACATCACCAGATTGCTTGCCAAGCGTTAGAGAAGTTTGATGAGAACATTGAATCTTGCCGCGGCACTCATACTTGGGGTTTTGGCTATGGGGTCGTCGTCCGCGACGGTCATTTATGCCGAAGCATCAGGCAGTGCAAACCCGGATCCGATTATTGCGACCGCAACCAACAGTCTCACGAATGGAGACTTCGTAATCACGCAAGATCCGCTTTCTTGTTGTTCAACCCTTCTAGGGGATGGCAACAACGATGATACCGCTTGGATCTTTGATTTCGGCGCGAGCGCCGACAAGGTCATTGGGGGGACCTTGGCCTCAGCGATGCTGACATTGACACTTCAGACAACCGGCGGCGTCGTTTCTGACACGATTGAAATCGTCGGTCTGGGAGCCAGAGCCGCTACGGAAATAAGAAGTCTTGCTGGCGGTTTCAACGGAACAATCACGTTTGATTTACTCGACTATTATTCATCGGCTTCCATACTGACGGAGCTGGGCAATCCATCGGCCGGTCAGTTGAGTATGATCTATGAAGACGACGCGATAGTCTCTTTCGCCAGCTTGTCCCTGCAGACAGTACCGACGCCTGCCAGTCTGGCGCTGATCCTCATTGGCGTAGCGGGTTTTGGTATACGGTTTCGCAAAACCGGCGCGCCAAGCTAGCTGAGAACGGCGAATGAACCAGGTCGATCGGATCTATTGGTCTGATCGCTTGGTGTCGGAAGTAGCAATCAGTCCTTGCGAGAACTTCGTCCACTTTCGGGGTGCAGCGCCGCCTCCATGAATGGTTGCCGTAGTCCGGGTTTGGCCGACCTCAGAGAGGAAAAGCCGCCTCAACGGGTGGCTTCACTCGTCGCGAAGTCCGCTGGGCAGCGGCCGACCCGGGCGCACGGATTTCGCAGTCGCACGACGCTGTTCGCGTACGCGGGCTACAAGACCTCTTCGATTTCCGCCGGAAGTTCCGGCTCAAGCACCACCCAGGCGAGTTTACTCCCCACCCATATGTTCCGGTTCGGTGCAAACCGTTCGGGCTGGTCCAAAGTCGCCACCGTCACGTCCAATGTGGTCGGCGCGAACTGCGTATATATCGCGAGCTGTGCACCACAGGACGAACAGAGATACCGCTCGGATTGCGGAGTCGGCCGGTACACGGTCGGTACGCCGTTCTCCCACCGGAACGACGCAAGCGGGACCGTTGCCCAGGTCACGAAAGTACCACCGGTGGTACGTCTGCAGATGCTGCAATGGCAATTGGCTACGTCGTGTAGCGTCTCCTGTGCAATGACGTAGCGAATGGCCTGACAGTGACAGCCTCCCCGGATCGCCATTGCTTCCTCCTCATCGTGGGGCGAGCCCAGCAACAACCGCGGCGCCTTTCCGCGTCCAAGACGATGATGCTGCGGTACGCGGGTCGGGCGCAACGAACAATAGCTTGCGGGGATGTTGCAAGGCCACAGGACGCATGAACTGAGCATGCGGCATCCCGGTTCCCGAGCTCGACTCCTCGACAAATCCGCGCCATCCGGATCTCCCACCGTCGACTCCGAACGGATAGGCGTATGCGAGAGGGGTGTGGGGGGGGCGCTTCGATTCTCGCGGCGGTGCTTGTTGCGTGTGGCCAATCGGGTCCATGGCCAGCCCATACTTTAGTTGAGCGGGTTATATCTCGCGTCTGCCTTGCAGATGTGGAAGCACGCCAAAGGGTCAGATTTCCGGGCTCAAACTTCCAGTCGACGGCCAGAAATTGGATACAGGGCGTAGCCGAGCAGTGCGATCGCCATCAGCCACAGCGAGCCGGGCTCCGGTACGTCGCGCGTGATTCGGAGCCGATAGGCTTCGACCTGGCTGCCGCCGACATTGATCAACTCGACCCCGGTGCTGGCGCTGTAACCCGCAACCAGGCCGGAGATGTCGACGCTGTAGAAATCGTCGAAGATTCCGTCGATCGACTCGGAAACGATCAGGTCGAAAACCATGCTGTCGAGCATCGGTGTGAAATCGAAATCGATGAAAAGCTGACCACCGAGAAACGCCGATTGCGCATCGATGGCTGCGTATTCGTCGACACGCACGCCGCCCCCGATGGACATGCTCAGGCGTGCACCATCGCCCATCGTCAGGGCCCCTGCCGCATCGATCAGGCTACGCTCCAGGTCTAGTAGCGCAATATCGCCGGGGGCGGCTCCAACGAATACCCGCCCGAACAGGCCGCCGGTATCGGTGCCGACGCCGACATTCAGGCGGCTGTCGGTCAGCGTCATGGAGCCGTTCCCGGTGCCGCTGCTGCTGAAACCTATCGCGACGAATTCTCTGGCATCCAGGTCGCTATGGGTCAGCTCGACATGTCCGTTGGGGTTGCCTGCGGGGTTGAAGGATTCGCCGACCTGCAACGCCTCGACCTGGCCGCTGACATGGTCGAACGTGGCGCTGGCGTTGGTTGAACCCGCACCCACGACGTTGCCGACGCGCAGCAGCCCAGTTGAAATTTGACCGTTGCTCATCTGCAAACTTGCATTGGCCTGTTTGGTCCCGGCGACACCCGATATCAGGCCCACGGTGACCAGCCCGCCCACGTTCAGGTCGCCATTGCTGATCCGCAAGGTACCATCGGCAACCGAGTCCAAGCTGCCGGAATTGGTGCCGATGTTCAGATTGGACGAGAGCACCACGTTGCCGCCAGTCACCTCCACCAGGCCGGTGGCATTCGCCGTACCATTGCCGGCTGTGCCGATAGACATGGTGTTGCCACCCGTTATGCCACCCGTGCCGACGATCAGGGTGCCCGTGCTTGAGCCGCTGGTGGTGCCACCGCCGGCAACGCCCACCGAATGGACGCCATAGCCGGACACGCCGTTGAGGGACAGTTCACCAAGGGCGTTGCCGCTGTGGTTGTTCTGCAACTGGCCCACCGCGAAGGCGCCGCTCAGGTCGCTACTCAGGCTGCCGCTGCCCAGGCTGGCGATGCCGCTCACATCACCCGGGGATGTTTCGCTGCCCAGGTGAGCGCCTACATATGCGTGCCCCGCCGTGACGTCACCGCTGGCGGCGCTGAACTGGCCATCGGCCTGCGTTCCGTCCAAAAAGGTGAAGCCGACCTCGAAGAAGGTGAGGTTCCGGGTCAGGTTCAGGGCATTGGTCAGCGTCATCGAACCGGTACCCGAGCCGCCGGCATCGTCGCGCCCAACGGCGAAGAAGTCGTAGTCTCCGGTGAAGGAGTCAGCCGTGATCGTGCCCTCGGCGGTGCTGCCGGCCCCGCGATTCGATCCCAGCTGGAATACCCCGGTGGCGCCGCTGACGATGGCGCCATCGACACTCAAGGCGCCCTGGGCGCTGGTGCCGGTGGCCGAGAGGCTGGTGGTGTTGCCCACCTGCAGGTCGCCGTTCACGGTCAGGTCGCCGGGAGAAACCACCAGATGGCCCGAGGCGGCGGTGGTGTCCGCGGTGGAACCCAGATTCAGGGTCTGGACCTCGATGGAGGCGTTGGCCGCAGCGGTGCCCCCATTTCGTATCCGGGCCACGTCGACCGCGGTGGGAATGGCGCCGCCGGCATCCCAGTTGGTGCCGTCGAACCAGTCATCGACACCCGGGTCCTGCCAGGTCAGCAGCGCAGCGCCGACTGTTGTCGCCCAGGTGGACAGCGCGAGCGAAGTGGAAAGTAGAAAGAACCGGCCCAGTGACACCATCGAAGATCTCATAAGATTTGACTATCAGTTTTTTTGATATCTCGTGAAAGGCAGGCAATATTCGATCCGCATTGCATATTGATCAGTTTTTTCAAAGGCTTATTGTGATGCGGGTGGGAGGTTGGTGGCTCATGTGTCAAATAGGCTGACAACGATGCGCCGGTCAGGAACGCCTAAGCCATAGGCAGCGCGCAATATCCGCGCTGAGATATGCAACGGCACGGCGCAAGGGGCGCACCTGAACTTTCCCCCGCCGGGGAATCTATGTTGTGAATACACCGATTGCGCCCCTTTCCCGTAGAAATGTCGCCGGTAATTCCGTAACAATCGACATAGACTGAAAAATCGGGGGATCGCATCGTAGTCGGGTGGGTGCAGGATCTGATTACGATTCCCGGCAGTCGTGTCGAGGTCTGACAAAACCCGAGCGATGGACGATAGCGTGCGGCGCCGTATGACCGAGCAAACCCTGTCGAACCGCTGCTGAATGATGACATTCGCAGCCACCGGCAACTCGTTGACCCTCGCTCCAAGTTCATCGGAAGCAAATATCGAATAAGGGAGATAACAAATGTCACAGTTCAAAGTTGGTTTGGTAGGCGCCGCTGCGGTCATGGGACTGGCGTTCTCTGGTGCCAGCCAGAGTGAAGACTGCGATATCGGACCGATAGGGATGAGTGCGCTGAACCCGGTCGAGAGTACCCGCCTTGGGGGCTTGTTGATGTCCGGATTGCGGGGCAAGTACGAGGTTTCGGTGGCCTATTTCGGCAGCAATGAACTGCGGCGTGGCCGACCGCTGGAATGTCGACCGGTCAAGTACCGCATCGACACTTTCTACGACGCGGGCAAAGGCGCGATTGAGGTGATGCCGGGAGAGGTTCTGACGCTCGACCCCTGGAGTGTGGGGCGGACAGCCGTGTCGAATGTACGGCTGCCGAACGACGCTTCCAGTGCCGGCGACAGCCTGTCCGGTGCCGACATCATCGGCTTCAGCCTGAATGTCGGACCGACAAGGCCCGGATGCGCCTTGATCGGTAGTGGCAGTTACCTGCCCGAGGGAGGGGACGGCTCCGTCACTCCGATGCCGTTCGCGCTGATGCCGAATTATTCGAGGTCCGCCGGCAACCTGGCCTGCAGCCAGCGCTGAGTCGGCGCCCGAACGCGGTACCTGGACGATGCCATCAGGTCTGCGACGGGCGGTCTAACCTCGGGGACGGAGCAGATGCGTCGATGGCCGGCTGTTACAGCCGTTGTTGTGGCTGCGATGGCTGGCATCGGCGCTTTGTTCTGGTCCGGATATCAGCAGCCGGCGAATAGCGGCGAGCCGGCCGCTGCGGCGGATCCGCCGCGACCCAACGTCATTGTCTTCCTGGTCGACACGTTGCGCGCCGATCACCTGGGTGTGTACGGGTATGACCGGGATACCTCGCCGGTGCTCGATCGCTGGGCCAGCGGCAGCACCGTGTTCGACAACACCTATGCGCCCAGTTCCTGGACCAAGCCCAGCATGGTCACGCTGTTCAGCGGACTGGATGCGATCAGCCATGGTGCCGAAGACCGTTTGGACAGAATCCCCGCCGATGTACCGCTGCTGGCCGAACGCCTGAAAGCGCTTGGTTACTCGACCTTCGGCGCCGTGACCAACCCCAACGTCCTGGCGCACTGGGGATTCGACCGGGGTTTCGACGTCTACCGGGACCTCGATTCGGCCGGCAACGGCACCCCTGCCAACCGCGTCACCGAGTTCGTCGAGGAACACCTGGACCGGCTTGAGCAAAGTCAGCCGTTCTTTCTGTATCTGCACGTCGTCGACCCCCACTTCCCTTACCAGCCACCGCCACCGTTCGACAGCCGCTTTCCGCGCTCGCGCGCGGTTCCCGCCAACATGTCGGTTGGCCGGTACGACGGCGAGATCGCCTTCGTCGATGCCCAGTTCGGGCGGATCACTGAGCTGCTGGGGCAGCGCGGACTCAACGATCGCAGCATGACGATATTCACCTCCGACCATGGTGAGGAGCTGTGGGAGCGTGGCAGATTGGGTCATGGCAGCACGCTGTACGAGGAGGTGGTGCGGGTCCCGTTGCTGATCCGTTTCCCGCAGGGCCGCTTTGCCGGCATCCGGGTTGCTGCCCGCACCTCGCTCACCGATGTGTTTCCCACCGTGTTGCACGCGCTCGGTGAGTCGCCTGGCGAGCGGCTGGATGGTCGCGATCTCGCCCCGTTGATACAAGGCAGCGTGACGGACACGGCGGAACGCGACCTGTTTCTTTCGCTCCGAACCAGCGGCCAGGGTGGCCACCGGGTACGTGGTGTGCTCAGCGGTCCGTTCAAGTACCTGAAGCGTACCCGACCGGAGGCGAACGAGGCGCTGTTCGATCTGGTGCAGGATCCGACGGAATCGAAAGATATCTCGGCTGACGAACAGCCGCTCCAGGCCCGCCTGGCAAAATCTTTGAATGCCCATCTGGCGCAGCGATCAAGCGGCGTTCAACTGCGCATCGTCAATGCGGCGGCAGGCGAACCGCAACGGGCCGAGGCACTGATCCAGACCAGCGGGGACTTCACCGAGGTGATGGGGATTCGCCTGGAGCAGGGAGACGGTTTCGATCTTTCGGAAGACCGCCGGCAACTGCGCCTGAGCTGGCGGCTGGAGAACCGCTACCAGGAGCTCAACAGGGGCAAACGCCTGGTGCCCGACGAAGATGGCATCCGATTCCAGGTGACGCCGCCGGATGCCAGGATTGTCGTACAACAGCTGGAGATCGGCGAGGCCGGCGAGGCCAGGCTGAGGGTGGGTGACGGGGAACAGGCCCAAGCGGTGCCGTTTGCGTTTCAGGCCAGCGATGATGCCTGGCGCATCCGCGACATCGACGATCTGCTCGCCGACGCCGGCGCAACCTCCGGCGATGACAGACCCGGAGTCTTCCTGGGCGTGATCAGACCACCGGCCGCAAACGCCGCCAAGCCATCCAGGGAGCTGCTCGAACGCCTGCGTTCCCTCGGTTACCTGGGCGGCGACGACGATGCGCAGTAGGGCTCCAGCCTGCATGCAGCACCCGTCGATCGGGGCGGACGCGACGGGCGCAGGATCGATCGGGCGACAACCGTTATCGAAGTGCACCGGTCCGGCGCGATCATCCCGGATACTGGTGCAGCAGGCAGGCGAGCCGCTCAACCGGGGCGACAGCGGTTGCGGTACAGCGCGCTATCGACCGCGCCAGCCATGTTGTCGACATTCAGGCCTGCCGCGACGAAATCGGCGATGCGTCCCGCCTGCAACTGCGGATCCTCGATCACCTGCGCATAGTCGACCTCCAGATGATCGAAGTGACTGGCGTGTCTGAGCAGGTAGGTTGCGCGCCACAGATCGTCCTCGAACAGTCGCCGCATCCGGGCCTGGTCGATGTCGTGCACCTGCCCGCGACGCGCCAGCATCCTGGCCTGCGACGCAAGCACTTCTCCAAGATCGCGGCGCATCAGTATCACCTTGTAGTTGTACCTGTCCGGTAGTTCACGCAGCAGCGTGGAGACCACCTTGACCGCTTTGCCACGGGCGTCACGCAGCCAGCGTCGGTCACCATCGGGCAGATGCCTGACCTGCTCAAGCTCGAAATAGCCCTGCGGATTGTCCTCGTCGGCGGCGCGCCTGGCATCGGTCAGCAGTGCCAACCCACCGGCAGCTAGCATCTGCATCAGCATCGACGTGCCGGAGCGGGGCAGCCCCGAGACGACGATCACGGGTTCGCCATAGACGAGACGACGCAAGTGCCAGATCAACCGATTCATGGGCCCGATTCTGTCACAGCCCGGCGCGATCGCCGGCGCAGCGGACCTTTCCGTCCGCCTCACCGCTGTATAATCGGCCTGTCTCACCGGACTCCGACCGTTGGCGGCCCGAATCAACCCAACACTCACGAGCGACGAGTCGTTTGAAGCTGCCCCACCTGGCCCCCGGACTGGCTGCAACTTTGGTCATCGCAATGACCATCGGTATCGTGCACCCGGCACTGGCGTATATCGGCCCGGGCGCCGGCTTCGCGCTTGTGTCCTCGGTCGGGGTCCTATTGGTGACGGTGCTGTTGGCACTGTTGTCGCTGCTGCTCTGGCCACTGCGCTCGGTATGGCGGGTGGCGTTCCGCGGCAGGCGCGCACGCGCATGGGTCAGACGCCTGATCGTGGTCGGCTTCGACGGCCAGGACGCGGCCCTCACCGAGCGTTTCATGGCCGAGGGCAAACTACCCAACTTCACCCGTCTGGCAACGACGGGTTGCTATAGCCGCCTGCGCTCCACCTATCCGTCGATCACCCCGGTCGCCTGGTCGACCTTCAGTACCGGCACCGGCCCCGGTCGACACGGCATCTTCGACTTCCTCGAGCGCGACCGACGCTCCTACCTGCCACTGCTGTCTTCGGTACAGATCGATGCCGTCGAGCGCAGCCTGAAGATCGGTCGCTGGCGGCTGCCGCTGCACAGGCCGGCGATCCGCTTGATGCGCAAGTCCAAGCCTTACTGGAAGGTGCTGGCCGAACATCGGATCTGGAGCACCATCCTGCGCATGCCCGTCTCCTTCCCGCCGGAGCCTTTTCGCGGCGCCCAGCTGAGCGCGATGTGCACCCCCGACCTGCTCGGCACCCAGGGGACCTTCCTGCTGTACACCACGCGTCCCGCGCGCGGGCAGATCCAGGAGGGGGGTATTCGTATCGGCCTGCCGCGCGTGCAAGGCGGGCTGCATCGCTATGAGACGGTGATCCAGGGACCCGACAACGCCTTCCGCGAGGGCAACCCGCCGGTCGAGACGGCGCTGCGTATCGCCGCCGACCGGGCCGGCCAGCGCACGCGCATCGGCATCGACGGTGACGACTTCGAGCTGGTCACCGGTCAACTCAGTCCCTGGGTGACATTGAAGTTTCGAGCCGCGCCAGGGGTGACCATCTCGGGACTGTGCCGGATGCTGGTGAGCGAGGCGGACGAGGAATTCTCGCTCTATGTCAGCCCGATCAGCATCGATCCGGAGCGACCGGCGATGCCCATTTCCCACCCGCCGTATTACGCAAGCTACCTCGCCAAGATGATCGGGCCTTACTCGACCCTGGGTCTGGCCGAGGATACCTGGGCACTCAACGAGGGGGTGATCGATGACGCGACCTTCCTGAAGATGGCCCTGGACGTCGAAGACGAACGCGAACGCATGTTCTGGCGTGCCTTCGATCGCCTGCGTCGCGGCAGCCTCGCCTGTGTGTTCGACGCCACCGACCGGGTGCAGCACATGTTCTGGCGCTACACCGAGGAGGGGCATCCGGCGGTGCGCGAGCCCGGCGCCCGTCATGCCGATGCCATCGAGCAGATGTACCGGCGCAATGACCGGCTGGTCGGCAAGCTGCTCGGTCGCTTGGGCGACAAAGACCTGTTGATGGTCGTCTCCGACCACGGCATGACCTCGTTCCGGCGCGGCTGCAACCTCAACCGCTGGCTGCATGACAACGGCTATCTGGCGCTCAAGGAAGGCGCCGACGGCAAGACGCCCTGGCTGCGCGATGTCGACTGGACGCGCACCCGCGCCTACGTCATCGGCCTGACCGGGATCTTTCTCAATATCCGGGGGCGTGAGTCTGCCGGCATCGTCGAAGCGGGTGAACCTGCCCGGGCGTTGAAACGGGAATTGATGCAGCGATTGGGCGGGCTGGTCGACGAGGAGAAGCAGGAGCGCGCGATCAATGAGGTGTTCGAGACCTCAGAGATCCACGACGGGCCCTACCTGGAACGCGGACCCGACCTGATCGTTGGTTACAACCACGGTTACCGGCACTCCTGGGACTGTACGTCGGGCATCATCGCCGGTGAGGTATTCGAGGACAATCGCAAGGCCTGGAGCGCGGATCATTGTGTCGATCCGCGCCTGGTGCCGGGCATCCTGTTCAGTAGCTGCGCCATCGACGAGCCGGATCCGGGGTTGATCGATATGGCCCCCACGGTGCTGCAGCTGTTCGGCCTGCCATCCGAACACTACATGGAGGGCCGGCCGCTGTTCCACCGCGACCCCTTCGCCACCCGGGGGCAGGCGGACGGCGACCCGGCGGACGACGCCCGATGAGCGCAACGCCGGGCCCTGCGGCGGTTGTCGGCGCACTGCGCCGTTGGCCATCGACGACGCTGCTCCTTGCGGTCCTCTTGCTGGTGTTACCCGGCTGCGAACAGACGGCATCGGAGCTGTCCCCCGGAGTCGCACCACACCCGGATGCCAAGCGCATGATCGTACTGGGGTTCGACGGCATGGACTACGGCCTCACGCGACGCTTCATGGAGGAGGGCCGGATGCCGAACCTCAAGCGACTCGCAGAGACAGGACACTTTCAGTCGCTGGCCACCTCGGTGCCGCCACAGAGCCCGGTCGCCTGGTCCAACTTCATCACCGGTCTGGATTCCGGCGGCCACGGGATCTTTGATTTCATGCACCGTGACCCACTGCAGTTGCTTCCCTATCTGTCCACCAGTCGGGCGACGCCCACGTCCAGCAGCATCGGGCTGGGGCGCTACCGCATCCCCTTGTCCAGTGGCAGCGTCGAACTCCTGCGCGACGGCGAGACATTCTGGGAGGTGCTCGAGGCCCATGGGGTGGAGACCTCGATCATCCGCATGCCGACCAATTTCCCCCCATCGGGCAGCGCGACGCGTGAAATCTCGGGCATGGGAACACCCGATATTCTCGGCACCTATGGCATCTCGTCCTTGTACACCTCCGAACCGCTGCGCTACCAGGGCAGGCCACTCAACGGCGGCCGTATCTACCCGGTACACGTCACCGATGGCAGGGTCGAAGGCAGCCTGCATGGCCCCGACAATCCGTTTCTGCGCGAACCGCACCAGCTGCGCACCGGTTTCACCGTGGATGTCGATCCCGATCAGCCGGCGGTGCTGCTGACGGTCGACGAACAGCAGCGGGTGATCCAGGTAGGGGAATGGAGCGACTGGGTGCCCTTCAGTTTCGCCATGGTCCCCACCCAGCGCCTGCAGGCCGAGGCGCGTTTCTTCCTCAAATCGGTGCGGCCGGAATTCACGCTCTATGTCAGTCCCCTGAACATGGATCCCGTGGCGCCGGCGATGCCGATTTCTACCCCGCCGACCTATGCCCGCGACCTGGCCCAGGCAAGTGGTCGCTTCTACACCCAGGGCATGCCCGAAGATACCAATGCCCTGGAGAGCGGCATCCTCAGCCGCGAGCAGTTCCTTGAGCAGGCGCACCTGGCAGGTCGCGAGTTGATCCGCCAGTACCAGCAGGTGCTCGAGGATTTCGATCGAGGGCTGTTGTTCTACTACTTCGGTAACCTCGATCAGATATCGCACATGATGTTCCGGCCGCTCGACCCTGATCACCCGGCCTATGACGAGCAGTTGGACGCACCCTTTGCCGATGTCATCCCGAATGTTTATGCCGAGCTCGATGGGGTCGTTGGCGCAACATTGGCGCGTATGCCGCCGGACACCACCCTGGTGGTGATGTCCGACCATGGATTTACCAGTATCCGTCGCGAGTTCGATCTGAATGCCTGGCTCAGGCAGCGTGGCTACCTGGCCGTGATCGACCCTTACCTGGAGGAGGATCCAGGCTTGTTGCTGAACGTGGATTGGACCCGCACCCGCGCTTACGGCCTCGGCCTGAATGGCCTGTATCTGAACCTGCAGGGGCGCGAGCGCGATGGCATCGTAGCACCCACGCAGCGCCAGGCGCTGATTGATGAGATCTCGCAGGCGCTACTGGATACGAATGACCCGGCTACCGGGCTCCCCGTCGTCACCCGCATGTATCAGCGTGACCAGATCTATAACGACCAGGGTCAGCTGCAGATCGGCCCGGACCTGCAGGTCGGCTACGGTCCGCACCTGCAGTGTGCACAGGGATCGGCGATCGGCAAGGTCGGTGGCAAGGTGCTGTCCGACAATCGCGATCAATGGAGCGGCAACCACGCGATGGACCATGAACTGGTACCGGGGGTACTGTTCAGCAACCGTCCGTTACAACAGCCGGTCGCGAACCTGCAGCAGCTGGCCGGCGCATTGCTGGCGGAATTCGGCGTTGCGGGTTTTCCGCACAGGCAAACGCCCGGGCCGCAACAGATTGCCGACAAATAACCGGAGGAGAAAGCGCTGATGTTTGGCTCACGCAATGTTCGGCTGGACAGCGAGCTGGTCGCAAAGGTGGAGAAGATATCCCGCATCGCGGGCTATTCATCGGTATCCGAATTCGTCACCCATGCGCTCGAACGGGAACTCGCGAAACTCGAGGGTGCGAAATCGGAAGAGGAGATCAAGAAACGCCTGCGCGGACTCGGTTACCTCGCCTGAACCATCACCTGGCAACATTCAGTCCACGAGGGCCGACTTGTCCTTTATCAATGGAATCCTGACAAGGTTGTTGGACGGGGTGCTTTACCCGCTGCGCGAGCTGCATCCGCTGGTTGGCCTGACACTGGTCTCGATGCTCACCGCCGCGGTTGTTCTGCTGGTTTACAAGTACGCGTCGGATCAACAGGCCGTGGCGCGGACCAAGCAGAAGATTCATGCGCGTCTGTTCGAGATCCGGCTGTTCAACGACGACCCGCGCACCATGCTGCATGCGCAGTTCGAGATCCTGCGCCACAGCATCGCCTACATGAAACTGAGCCTGTGGCCGATGGTCTGGTTGGCTGCGCCGTTGCTACTTCTGACGACACAGCTGCAATCGCACTATGGATATCAGAGCCCGCAGCCCGGCCAGACCTTCGTCGTGCAGGCGCAGATCACCGAAGCCGCTGCTTCGGCGCTCTCAGGACGGCGCCCGAGCGCCAGCTTGCAGAGTATCGACCCGGGTCTGCAGGTGCAGACACCCGCGGTGTGGATCCCGACCGAGCGGCGGCTTGCCTGGCGCATCGCCCTGCACTCGCCCGGAGACTATCGCCTTTCGCTGAGCTACGAAGGTGCCACCTTGGCGAAGTCCTTCGATGCCCGTTCGGACATCGTCAGTCGATCGCCGCACCGGCCCGGGAGCAAGCTGCTCGATCAGTTGCTGAACCCAACCGAGCCACCACTGCCCAGCGACAGCCCTGTGCAGTCTATCGACGTGCAGCTACAGGATGCACAACTGAGGATTCCAATCCTGGGTTGGTCCTGGCATTGGACGACCGCCTTTCTGGTGCTGACGCTGGTATTCGTGTTGGTGTTGCGCAGAAGCTTTGGCGTCCAGATCTGATCGTCGAAAGTCGAAAATGCCAGCGCGTCGGCTTTGCAACGGCAGCGCTTCCCTGCAACGGGGACTTTCGATGGGGCGAGCTAGTCAAAGTCGGACGCGTGCTGGCAGATCGCAGCGAAACGCCTCAGCACGAAAGCACCGCAACGCTGGCGTAAGCGGGTTCGCTATCGAGGGCTTCGCAATTCAGTAACGAGCAATCTGGACATCAGACGCGATATGCGGGGGGCGTGACCTGTTTGTCCTGGACATTCGTTTCGGGAACTGCCTTGACGATGCAGAACTGGATGTCAATTCTTCCCAGGCTTTGCGCCCGCGTTGAGCGAAACCGGCTACATGGGATGGTTCAGATGCCGGTTGCGGACCACGACCGGTGCTTTCGGGTGAAAGGGTCCGCGCAAGATTGCAGCCCGAGGTGGACACGACCCGGCAAGCGGGGCGGTGGCCGAACAACCCTCGCTCGGGCGAACGACCAACCTTCTGAAAAGGGAATTGCCATGAATCATTGCCAGCGTTCCGGTCTCACCTTCGCAATTCTGGCCCTTCTTTCGGGCGTTGCGATCGCGCAGCCGAAGCCGAACATCCTCGTGATCTGGGGTGACGATATCGGGACGAGCAATATCAGCTTCAACAACCGTGGGCTGATGGGCTATCAAACCCCCAATATCGATCGCATCGCCCGGGAAGGCGTGTCATTCACCGACTACTACGGTCAACAATCCTGTACCGCCGGACGGGCTGCATTCCTCGGCGGCAACAACCCACTGCGCACTGGCATGACCAAGGTCGGCGTGCCGGGTGCGCTCGAGGGTTGGCAGAAGAGCGATGTCACGATCGCCACCGTGCTGAAAAGCCAGGGGTACGCGACCGGGCAGTTTGGCAAGAACCACCAGGGCGATCGCGACGCGCATCTGCCCACGATGCACGGCTTCGACGAGTTCTTCGGCAACCTCTACCATTTGAACGCCGAGGAGGAACCGGAGAACGAAGACTATCCGCAGGAACCGGCGTTTCGGCAGGAATTCGGCCCGCGCGGCGTGATCAAGGCCTCGGCGGATGGCAAGGGCGGTCAGACCATCGTCGACACCGGGCCGCTGACGAAGAAACGCATGGAAACAATCGACGATGAAACGATAGAGGCCGCGAAGGATTTCATCACCCGCAATGCCAAGGCGGGGAAGTCGTTCTTCTGTTGGTGGAACGGAACGCGGATGCACTTCAGGACGCACGTCAGGGCCGAGCGGCGCCACCAGGGCAACGACGAATATACCGACGGCATGATCGAGCACGATATGCACGTGGGCCAGTTGCTGCAGTTGCTCGATGAGCTCGGGATCGCGGACAACACCATCGTGCTTTACTCGACCGACAACGGCCCGCACTACAACACCTGGCCGGACGCGGCCAATACGCCCTACCGGTCGGAGAAGAACTCGAACTGGGAAGGTGCCTACCGCGTACCGGCCTTCGTTCGATGGCCCGGGCACTTCCCCGCCGGTGAGACACTCAATGGCATCGTGTCACACCAGGACTGGCTGCCAACGTTCGCGGCTGTAGCGGGCGCATCGGACATCAAAGACCGATTGCTGAAAGGTGTCGACCTGAATGGTCGTACCTACAGGAACTACATCGACGGTTACGATCTACTGGACTATCTGGGCGGCAAGACCCAGGAGTCACCGCGCAAGGGGTTTGTGTACGTGAACGACGACGGCGATATCGTCGCTGTCCGCTGGAAAGACTGGAAGGTCGTCTACAAGGAGAATCGCGGTAAGGCGTTTGGTGTCTGGCGCGAACCCTTTACCGAGGTCCGTGTGCCGCTGCTGTTCAACCTGCGTCGCGATCCCTATGAGCGGGCGCAACACAATGCAAACGTCTACGAAGATTGGGCGCTGGATCGCGTCTTCATACTGTTTGGGGCCAACAAGCTCGCTGCGCAATTTATTGGCACCATGAAGGATTATCCGCCCAGTCAGACGCCGGGATCTTTCAACCTCGATTCCGTGAAGAAGCGGGTCGAGGAGATGTCGCGCATGGAGAACTGACGAACGCATTTGGCCGACCGATGCCCCGCCACTGCCGGTGGCGGGGCGCCAGCATCCCCATGCATACATGAATCGAATGCAGTGTGCGTCCTAAAGGAATGAAGACAATGAAATCGATGACCGCATTGATGGCAACAGCTATCGCCTGCGTGGCGTCTTGGTCGCCTGTGCATGCGCAGGAGAGTGCCGATCGAATCTGGTCCGGTGGACCCATTCTGACGATGAACGACGAGGCGATGCGCGCGGAAGCGATCGCCGAGCGCGATGGCCGGATCGTCGCGGTGGGCAGCCAGGCCGAGGTGATGAGGCTGCGGGGTGACGGTACCGAGCTGATCGACCTGAACGGACGCGCGCTGCTCCCGGGCTTCGTCGACGCCCACGGACACATGGTCATGGGTGGGCTCCAGGCGCTGTCGGCCAACCTGCTGGCCCCGCCCGACGGCGATGTCGTCGACATCGCCTCGCTGCAGCGGACACTGCGCGACTGGGTGGCCGCCAATCAGGAAGTCGTGAGCAAGGTGAAACTCATCGTCGGCTTCGGTTACGACAATGCCCAGCTCAAGGAACTGCGCCACCCCACGCGCGATGATCTCGATGCGGTGTCCAGCGAGTACCCGATCTTCATCATCCACCAGTCGGGTCATCTCGCGGTACTCAACAGCAAGGCACTGGAGGTGGCCGGGATCTCGGCTGCGAGCAAGAACCCGGAGGGTGGCGTCATCCGGCGCCGCGACGACAGCCAGGAGCCGAACGGGGTCCTGGAAGAACTCGCGATGTTCAGCGCGCTGTTGAAGATCCTGCCCGCCATCGGGCCGGAGGGTTTCAAGGCGTTCGCGCGCGCGGGAAGCGAGCTCTGGGCGCGTTTCGGCTACACGACGGCTCAGGAGGGACGATCGTCCCCGGACGTGGTTCGCGTGATGCAGTCGGTCGCCGCCGAGGGTGGCTTCGCCATCGACGTGGTCACCTACCCGGACGTGCTCATCGACCGGGACATGATCAAGGCCGGGGTCAGCGCCGACTACGACAAGCGCCTGCGCATCGGCGGCGCCAAGCTGACCATCGACGGCAGTCCGCAGGGTTTCACCGCCTGGCGTGACCAGCCCTACTACAAGCCGGTCGGCAACTATCCGACGGGATACTCGGGCTATGCGGCGGCCACCGCAGAACAGGTCTTCGATGCCGCGCTCTGGGCCGCGGCAAACAAGATCCAGCTGCTCACCCATGCCAACGGCGAGCGCGCGATGGACTTGCTGGTCGCGGCCCACCGCGCGGCCCAGGTCCAGTATCCCGAGGCACAGGCGCTGCGGCCGGTGCTTATCCATGGCCAGTTCGTCCGCGCCGACCAGCTCGACGACTTCAAGGCCCTGGGGGTCATTCCCTCGCTGTTTCCGATGCACACCTTCTACTGGGGTGACTGGCACCTGCAGCACACGGTCGGACCGGACAAGGGCCAGAACATCTCGCCGACCGGGTGGGTGTTGGAACGCGGCATGATCTTCACCAGCCACCACGATGCCCCGGTTGCGTTCCCGGACTCCATGCGGGTGCTCGATGCGACGGTTACCCGGCGTGCGCGAGGCTCGGGCGTGGTCGTCGGCCCGGAGCAGCGGGTCGATGTGATCACCGCACTGAAGGCCATGACCATCTGGCCGGCCTATCAGCATTTCGAGGAATCGCGGAAAGGCTCGCTAGAGGTGGGCAAACTGGCCGATTTCGTGATCCTCTCGGCCGACCCCACCGCCGTGGATCCCGAGACGCTCGATGGCCTGAAGGTCACGGAGACGGTGAAGGAGGGGCGGACGGTATTCCGCCTGGATGCGAAGACCGCCGGGGTGAACGAGAACCCGGGCTTCACACGCGCGATGGCGGCGCTCGCAGACCTCGGTGAGGCGCCGCGCACGATCCGGCCCGGCGCCTCGTCAAGCGCCATCGGCATGCAGCCAGACGGTACGTCGTCGGCGTGCCTGTCTGACCTCTTCCTTGCCTTGTCCGATGCCATGGCCTCGGCGCCCATGCGCTGAAGCGAGAGCAAATCGTCGTAACCGGCGGCTGGCCTGTGCATCCGCCGTGAATGCAGTGACTCGACGCGCGTTCCGAGACAGGGCCATGGTCACGAGACCGAACGCCGCGGTTACCACCGAAAATTCACGCACTCGCTCGGGATTTCATCCATGAAGAAATGCATCACCAGCCTGTCCACTGCCATCGTCCTGGGACTGGGTGCGCAGGCCAGCGCCGACGAGGCGGCGAACGTACGGGCGGGGCAGCCGCAGTCTTCGGCGGATCTCGCCAAGCAGCTCGCCAACCCGGTCGCCGCACTGATCAGCGTGCCGTTGCAGCTCAACTACGATGAAGGCATCGGCCCCGATGACACCGGTGACCGCTGGGTCTTGAACATCCAGCCGGTCGTACCGATCTCGATTTCAGAAGACTGGAACCTGATCTCGCGCACCATCGTACCGGTCGTCTGGCAGGACGACGTCATTGCCGGTGCCGGGAGCCAGTCCGGCGTCGGTGACATCGTGCAGAGCCTGTTCTTTTCACCCAAGGCGCCCACGGCCAGCGGCTGGATCTGGGGCGCCGGGCCGGTGATCCTGTTGCCGACCGGATCGGACGAACTGCTCACCGCCGACAAGTGGGGTGCGGGCCCGACCGCCGTGGCGCTGAAGCAGCAGGGTCCCTGGACCTATGGCGCCCTGGCCAACCATATCTGGTCGTTCGCCGGCGACGACGATCGCGCCGATGTCAACGCGACCTTCCTGCAGCCTTTCCTGTCCTACACCACGCCCCAGGCCTGGACCTTCTCCCTCAACACGGAGAGCACCTATGATTGGGAAAGTGAGCAGTGGTCTGTGCCGGTCAACGGCATCGTGACCAAGGTGACCAGGATCGGTAGCCAGCTGGTGAGCATCGGTGCCGGGGCCCGCTATTGGGCGGAAGGTCCGGACGGCGGACCCGAGGGCTGGGGCGCACGTTTGGTGTTCACGCTGCTCTTCCCGAAGTGAACCGACGCTGAGCTGCCCGTCGAGTCCGTCGACGGCCCTCGTTCGCGTCTCACCAAGCGGCAAGATGCAGCGAACTCGCGGCGGTTCAATGGGGCCTGGGCGGGTGGGCTGAAGCGTCGCGCTCAATACCAACCGTCCGGTCGATTGACTGCTCCACCAGTGCCGCGGCGGATCACGCGTCTTTCCGACCAATCAGGCCGTTGCCACCGGCTCGATGCCAGCGAAGATGCTGTCGCTCATCCAGGCGCTCACATCATTGATCAGGGCCTTCTGGCCGACCAGGGTCAGCGACTTTTCGGCGATCGCCTTGCGGTAACTCACCTTGCCCATCCAGACGTCCGCCATGACCTTCACCGTGGTGGTGAAGTACACATCGATCTCGCGCCCCGGGTCGTTGACGCAGATATCCACGCGCGCGTCTTGCACGAGCAACCACCAGTCGGGATATTCCCGAACGTCAGTGAAACGGAAGCGGATTGCGGTCTCGCCGCCGGGAAGGGCATCCGGTTTGATGCTGCGTTGCAGGTAGAGCATCAGCAGTTCCACGTCGTAGTCGTCGCCCGTCACGTTCGACTGCGCCCAGCGCATGCCCCATTCGCCCAGCGAGACCAATATGGGCAGTAGCTCGTGACAGGAACGGGTCGGCGTGTACTCGTGGCCCTTCTGTCCGGCGATGCGGCGTTTCATCACCAGGCCGTTCTGCGTCAGGGCATCCAGGCGTTTCGACAACAGCGTGGGGGAGATCAGGGTGAGGCCCCGCTGAAGATCGCTGAAGCGGCGCGCGCCCATCAGAAGCTCGCGCACGATAAGAATGGTCCACTTTTCCCCGAGGATCTCGGTGGCCTTGGCAATTGGGCAAAACTGACCATATTCCATGCACTTGCCTCGCGGTCGCGGGCGTATCCGCGGTGAATGCCGACTTGTGTAGTTGGATACTACAGAAAATGTAGCGGGTAGCTCCATTTGATGTCGTAGAGGCGGAATCCGGCCCTCCCTAAGCTTTCTCCAACGGCCCGCCGTACCCCACGGTGCGCCGATCTCAACCCCTGGAGGAAGTCATGAAAAAAAATGCGGTCCTGTTGTATGGCGTTACCAACTACCTGATCGGATCGGCCTCGCTGGTTGCGCTGATCGCCTTCATCTTCAACTTTTTGCCCGACAATCCACTGTTGTCGAATATCGATGCCGCCAGCGGTGGATCCGGTGGTGCGGCTCTGTGGATCAACCTCGGCCTGATCACGTTGTTTGCGTTGCAACACAGCGTGATGGCGCGTCGGTCTTTCAAGCAAAGACTGGCCCGAATCCTGCCGGCGGCCGCCGAGCGCAGCACCTTCATGCTGGGCACTGCCGTGGTGGTGTTTCTGATGATTGGCCTGTGGCAGCCGATGACGACGCCGATCTGGGCGCTGGAGCAGGGTCCGGTCCACTACGGCCTGCTGGGGATCGGCCTCGCCGGTTGGGCGCTGGTGTTCTATGCCACCTTCCTGATAAACCATTTCGATCTGTTCGGGCTTCGTCAGGTGTGGCTGTACTTCCGCGATGTTCCCTATACCCATGTGCCGTTCCAGCTCAGCTCCCTATACCGCTACATCCGCCACCCGATCATGACCGGCGTGTTCCTCGGCATCTGGTTCACTCCGGTGATGACAGTCGGTCACCTGATGTTCGCCCTGGGCATGTCGGCCTACATCCTGATTGGCGTGGCTTACGAGGAACGCGATCTGATCCGCGCCTTCGGCGACCGTTACCTGGCCTACCGCGCCCAAACAGGCCGCTTCCTCCCGGCTATCAAACGCTCTGCGATCGGCAAGTCCGAACCGGTCTGATCGAATCAAACGGCGCAACAGAATGCTGCCGCTCTCGACACCGTCGAGGGCGGCATTTCTCTTTGGGCTGCCGGGATATCTGGAATCAGGATCGAAACGCCAGACCTGTCTCGCGACCGATTGTCGTATGCCCGCAGCGACGAGCAGTCGACTGCAACGTTGTAAGCAGTCCAGACCATTGCCGGATTGAACCGGAAGGCCTGTCAGGGGGGGAATACGTCAACAAATTTTACATTGTTCGCAGTCGATCCTGGCAGGCGTAAACGGAATGCGTTGAATATTTGAATGTTTTGTCCGTTGGCACCGGAAATGCCATGGACTTGGTCGTCAGACACCCGAGGTCGAGATCGTCTGTGCGCCGAGTTCCACTCCATTGCGACGTTCTTGGTTCAAAGCGAGTCACGCTGGCGGCCGTTTGTCACACGCCCTCTGGCCGCGGGCCTCAGGCTTCCCCCGAGCATCCTTTACGGCGACGACCGGCCTGCGCGTGCCACGACGCGTGGTGCCTGAGCCGCCCCTTTCCCTGGCGCCTGAGGTACCGGGTCTTGCGCTGCTAACCGGAGCCGCTGACTGGACAGGTGCGCCAGGACCATGGGTCGCCCAGCCTCGTCGGCCATGGCCGCGGTCGCTTACTTGGCGGCTCGGTCAGCAAGCCATCCGGCTCACCTGCCTTCACCGGTTACCAGGACAGACCCGGCGCGCGCAGTTCGCGCCGCATCGTCGGAGAGCGGGGATGTGCATCCAAACCGAATGTTCTACACGTTCCGTCGGGTATTCCACTTGCCGGTCACGACCCGCCGCTGCCGTTTGCGACAGGGTGGCGGGATCGGCGGGTGCGCCGACTGAAGAGAATACCTCGGTATCACGCCAACCAGCGATTGGTTCAGCGCGTCAGGGGTGGCGGGCAGGCGCCCTCTTGGCGACGATGCTTTGTCCCTTGGGCGCGTCCGCCACGGTTATCGACAACAATGTCAACTTCGTGGCCAAGAACCAGAACCCGTTCGAGACCGGCCCGTCGGTCACGCGCTCGACCAGCTACTCCTTCGCGCTGCCAGACACCACGGCGAATACGCCGACGGTGAAGATCCCGCCGGCCGGGTCGCCGACCTATGCACAGCTCGGCGCCTCGGTGGGTGGTGATGTCAGCCTGGATTTCAGCGCCAGCCTGAGTACCGGCAAACTGTTCCTGAACCTGCCGGTCGTCACCAGTCTCACCGTGCCGGACCCGTACACGGTGCGTGCCGGCAGTGCGTTCACGGTAGCAGGCACGGCCGATATCGCGCCGCAGGGTTTTACCAAGCTCGCGACGCAGACGACGTATGACCGGCTTGGGAGCGGTGCCTTGATCGGTACCTTCGATCAGGTCATCCGGCCCAGCTCGGGCCTGCCGAGCCTGACCACGACCAGTCCCGGGATCGCAGCGGACCTGGGCCTGTCCATCGTCAACCACAACTCGGCGTTCCTGCAGGGTTGTGTCGGCGCGATTGTTGGTTCGGTCTGCACGGATGTCTTTCGGGCCGACCTCCCGAGCCTGGGTCAGCTGAACCTGCCGCTGGTGCACGCCGACAGCACCGGCAGCGTGACCCTGCTGCCTACAGTGCCCGCCCTCAGCCAGTCCGCGTCGCTACCGAAGACGTTCCCGATCGCCGACTACGCGACCTTCACGGTCGACGCGCCGAAACTGAACCAGGCTGCGACCCTGTCGGGGGGCAACCTGGTTGCGCACACCGACACGGACATCGTCTCGGCGACCGTCGACCTGGATCGACTCGTCGACGACTTCGTGTTGCGGCCATCGCTGCTGCCAACCATCAACGGCACGCTCGGACCGATCGGTTACTCGCTGATGGATGCCAAGGCGACCGTTGCCAGCGGCCTCTATCAGGATCTGGAATTCACGCCGAGGCCATCGATCGGGCTCATCTTCGACGACTACGTCAAGGCAACGGTCAATGGCCAGTCATTGGGTGCGGTGCAGGCATTGACCTTCGAGCCGGGTGATCTCGTCACGCTTGCACCGACGGTGTTCCGCTCCACACTGGGCGTGACACCCTTTTACGCCATGCCGAACGAGCTGGCGAACACCACCGGGTTGCAGATTGACGGACGCCTCGACGTCAGCCTGCTGTCGGCGAGCGCGATCGGTGAGTCAACCGGCTACGCATTCTCCGGCACGGTGGCGCCGCCGCCGCTGCAGATTCCTTTCTACACGAACCAGTTCGGCGTGGACATCGCGCCCGTGCTGGGATCGAGGTTCGACCTCCAGTTCGACCTGTTTGGTGACGTCACGGAAAACCAGATGCTCTGGCAGCAGGAAAGTGCCAACAGCGACGGCAGCGCGGTCTATCGCCTGCTCGTCGATCTGCCCGAGGCAACGCTGCAGTACCTGGTGACCGGCAGGGAGCAGGTGTTTCTGCGCACCTGTCCGGGCTGCGACGGCAGCGACTTCGACGTGGTATTCCTGCCCGACCAGCCACTGGTCATCTACGACAGCGATTTCTTTCCCGATGGCCTGAACCTGGGCGAGATCTTCTGCATCAGCTGCACGGGCCTGTCGTTGGATGATTTCACCGCCCTTGCGGTGGCCGCCGATGATGGTGAGCTGTTTTATTTCTCACCCTACGCGCATGAACTGGAGCTGCCGGATCTTTGCTTCGCCTGTGACCCGCTGCTGTCGCAGGTGGTGCAGCGCTACAGCTTCGTCCCCGATGCGCCGAACGTACTCGTCGATCGCCCCTTCCCCGGTTATTACCCGTTCAGCGTGCCGGTACCGTCGACTGTTCTGCTGCTGATCTTCGGTCTTGGCGCCAGCGCGTTGGCACGGCCCCGGGGGCGGATTGCCCGTGGCGTCCCCAACACGGTCTGCCAACGGTGGGAGGCGATATGACAAGGCACGTATGGCGGCGAAGCCTTGGTGCGGTATTACTCTGGTCGGTGACGCTCACGGCCGATGCCGGGTTGATCCCGCCGCCGCTGGATGAAGCGGACTACGCATTTCTGCGCAGCGCCATCCAGGCAAGGATCCCCGAATACGCACCCGGTTGGACCGATTACAACACGCACGACCCCGGGATAACTCTGCTTGGGCTGTTCGCATTCGCGGTGACGGACCTGGGGTCCAGGGTGGCCGTTGAGCTGCCGGACCTGGTGTGGCTCGAATACGACGCATACGCCGCAGAAACCATGGACGGGCTCGCGTACACGCTGCTCGACGCGGCGTATCTGGCGCGCAGCCCGGATTCGCCGCGTCCCGCCGACTGGCTGATGCTCGAAGGTGTCGACCCGGCCTGGAGCGTGGCTGAGCTGCGCGCGGCTGCGATACGCGCCGTGCCGGTGCCACCCACTGCAGCGCTGCTGGCAGCGGGTCTGTTGGTATCCATCTGGCGTTGGCATCGCATGAGACGCTTTGGGCACTTTCGGTGGGCGCGGCAAGGATCGGGTGAAGGCAACTGGCACCCCGGTTGGGCAAACCCCCGCGATCAATCCAGCGGTGCGCGCTTTGTTCAACGCCGTGTCGATAGGTGATCTTTTTTGGGCCGCCTGTCCTACCGCGTGCCCGCCAGTCGGTCGCAATCACAGTTAACCTGTTCCGGAGTCAATCATGAAAACACTGTCTGTCCTGTTGGTCCTGGTCAGTCTGCACTTTGTGATGCCTGCATACGCCGACTGGGATGAGGCGGCCGAGAAACGTGAGCAGGCCGCGCGTGAACGCGCCGCGGCAGCGGAGAAGGCCCAGCAACGCAGGGCATATGCGGACGGTATCCGCGGGGAGATGAAGCGCGACGGTATCGACACCCGCGGCAAGTCCGATGAGCAGGTGATCCGGGAATTCGAGGCCGCCAACAAGCGGAGAGCGGATGCGGCGAATCAGGCGCGCGCCAAGGGTATGGACGACATGCGCAGGGCACTGGGCAAGGAGGCCGACGGCAAGTCCGATGACGAGGTCATGGCGCTGTACTCGGCGAAGTCGCAACGCGACGCCGCCGCCGTGATGCGGCAAACCGAGGCGAACCGTCCGCAGATCGAGGCCGGGGTCAAGGAAATGACCGGCAAATCCATGGAGCAGCTCATGAATATGTCCGACGAGGAACTGGAAAAACTCGGAACGCAGATGGAACGGAAATACGGTCGGTAGTCTTGGCGGCAGGCATGGGTATGCCACTCGGCCCCGGGCGATCCGGCGTCGCCCGCCGCCGTTAACATGATACTGCACGCGCAAGACTCGCTTGGCGACCCGGAGGCCATGCGGACGCCCCGTTTCCGGCATCTGGGCGACGCGGACGATCTGTTCGGTGACCTGGTGTCGACTGCGTGCTCATGTTGGGCCCTCCCCGGGGTTTGAGATGTCCGGAACGCCCGAAGTGTTTCAATGCACATTGCCGTGGCGGGTGGCCAGGGAGAGGAAAGACGCCCCATCGATTCGGTAGAATTCGACCGGCACCCTGAGACCAGGAGCACGGTCGAGCATGTTCGCTGAAGTTCACTTGCGCCACGCCAAGACGCCATGACAGCCGGTGCCGCCCCATCATCTTCGGAACACGCCGACAGCGCTGGCTACCGTGTGCTGGTCATAGGCCCGCGCCGCGCCCTGATCGATCACCTGCGCGAGCGTGGCATTCCCTTCAGCGTATGGCGGGAACATGCCAGCTATGAGCTGGCGGATGCGCAGCAGGTGCTGACCGCCCCCTTCTGGAACACCACGGAAAAGCTCAAGCGCACCATCGCCGAGGCGTTCGGTGATGGGCGCTACAGCCATGTGATCGCAGGCGTCGAAGGCGCCGTGTACCCCGCCGCACTGGCGCGCAGGCTACTCGGCGCCAGGCTATCCCCCGCGACCACCGCGCTGCGTTGCCGTGACAAGCTTGCAATGAAAGAGTACCTGGACGAGTTCGATATCCCGATGACCGACTTTCTCGCCGAGTCGTCGGCGCGTTCGGCAGCGGAGGTGTTTGCGCGCCTGGGCACCCCGGTGGTGCGCAAACGGCGCAAGTCTTCCGGCGGCCGGGAACTGAGCTTCGTCCACCGTGAGCAGGACCTGGTGCTGCAGAAGGACGGCCGCAACATCCTGGAACGCTTCGTCTCGGCGCCGGAGGCGAGCATCGAGTCATACCTGAACGGCGGTGAGATCCGCTTCGTCAACACCACCCGCTACGTCGAGAAACGTCACGTCAATTTCGTGCCCGCCGATCTCGACGAGGCGGTCCTGGCGGCAATGCTCGAATTGAATCGTCGCGTCCTCAAGGCGCTGAAGATCAACTGGGGAATCACGCACCTCGAGGTGTACCTGACCGACGCCGGCCTGCTGTTCGGTGAGATCGCGCTGCGCCCGCCAGGTGGCTACATCATGAACGCGATGCGCCATGCCTACGGTTTCGACCCCTGGGCGGCATTCGTCGCGATGGAGCTGAACGAGCGGTTCGATTTCCCGCAGGCGCCTTCCGGGTATGCGTGTGTCGAGGTGCTGCATCCGGGTACCGGAGTGGTCACGGCGGTACGTGGCGAACAGTTCGTGCGGGGGCATCCCGCAACGCGTGAGTTCCGCCTCAAGGTCCGTCCGGGCGACGTGATCGGTGAGCGGCAGGGCGCCGGCCAGGATGTCGGCTATCTGTTGCATGTGAGTTCCTCTCCAATGGAACGGCTGGCGCTGCTCGATGAGTTCCGCCAGAACCTGTCGATCGAGCTGGGTGAAAGAAGCGCGTGAGTCTCCGAGAAGCGTCGAGCCGAACAGCCTCGCGATGCAAGGCGATCGGTTGTCTGGCGCAAGGCGCGAGCCAGGGCGGCCTCCGAACCTTTTCCGCGCGAACGGGAGAACAATTACTCCGGCACCGATCTCCGGGCGTGAATCCAGAGGTTGCGTGGGGTGACATGGCGTGGGCAAAACCCGCGCAACGAGACCGCGTAGCCGTGTTCCTCGAGGTACAGACACCGGTCGAGGACCAGCCACAGTTCCAGCGGCCTGCGAAACAGCTGGCGCACCAGGTCCTCGCGGGAGACCTGGGCAAAACGTTGGCGCCCAAGCTGCTCCGCATACGCGTAATCGATAGCGTCCGGCAGCACGATCCCTTTGATCATCGCCGCATGCTGGCAAAAGCTCCGAAAATCCCCACCCGCTTCGGACGATGACAGCGACGGGACCGGCAGGTAGTCCTGGTAGCCGCAGTTCAGGCGCAACAGGTTGTCGAATCCGAGGCGCCATTGCTGAAGTCGCGTACGGTTGCGACGCGCGTTGGGCGCCGCGCTCACGGTTTCCTGCACGGCCAGTTTGAGCGCCTCGTAGTCCAGACGCAGGTGCGTGTTCTGCCGCACGAAATCCGACAGGGGCCGATATGGGTTGTCGTCGGTCTGGTGATAACAGCAGGGCACCAGATCGATCTGCGCCACGCGGCCTGCGCAGCAATGGCGCAGCATGCTGAGATGCAGCCGTCCACAGGCATGCAGCGCGACATGACTGGATTCGCCCGAGCAGAAGCGGGCAACGCTGGCCGCGAGAACATCCTGCTGTTCAAACGTGATCTTCAGCCCCAGGTCAGCCGCGATCTTGTTCCCGTGCCCAATCAGCACCGGGTCTTTCTCCAGCGCGATGGCCTCGCGACGACCGTCGCGCGCGAGCAGCCTTCGGCTCAGATGCCCCTTGCCCGCACACCATTCCACCAATTGCCCACTTGTATCGTCCGACAGCCGTTCACGCGCGGTCACGAAATGCTCAAGCTGCGCCCATTTCCGGGGTTTCACGCCGTCGGGCGCATCGAACGGACCAGGCGGTGAGCCATCGTCCGGTGGTGAGTAGTCGGGAAGGTCGGGTAACCGGATATCCAGTTCTTCTTGCGCAAAGGCACTCAGCAGCGCTGGATCGGCGGTCAGTGCCTCGAGCGTACTGTCATCGATGTCCCGCAGTATGTGCCGCCAATGCGGATGACGGTCATACCATGAAAGGTGTGGCTGCTTGAAAGGCACCTCGCGCCACAGCCAGTGCCACGCGAACAGAAGCTTGTCCAGTTCGCGAAAATGGTTGCGAAACGACGGGGCCTGCGTGGCGTTCAATGCCGGAATCCAATCAATGGGATCCGTTTCATTCGGTCCGAACACCTGGCGGTAGCGATTGCATGGGATTCCACCAGCGATCTGCCGCGGGCGTCGATGCGTGATCCCCGGGATCCTCCCGGAAATGCCTGGCAAGAGCAACGAGCTGGAACGATCTCATGCCTCGTTTGTTTCCGGTAGAAAGCCGCCGGCCTGCATGTTCCAGAGGCGTGCATAGTGCCCGCCGCGTTGTAGGAGTTCGGTATGACTGCCGTCCTCGACCACCTTGCCTTCATCGAAGACCAGGATGCGGTCCATGTGCGAGATCGTCGACAGGCGGTGGGCCACCACGACCACGGTTTTTCCTCGCATCAGGAAGTCCAGCCCCTGCTGAATCTGCTTCTCGGTGACCGAATCCAGCGCCGAGGTCGCTTCGTCCAGGATCAGGATCGGGGCATTCTTGAGGATGGCGCGTGCAATCGCGATACGCTGGCGCTGCCCGCCGGACAGTTTGACGCCGCGCTCACCGACCAGTGATGCATAGCCCTGTTCTGTCTGAAGTATGAAGTCATGCGCGTACGCCTTCTTCGCCGCTTCGATAACCTCTTCATCACTGGCATCGAGTCGACCGTAGCGAATGTTCTCCATCAGCGAGCGATGGAACAGCATCGGGTCCTGCGGGATCATGGACACGCTCTCGCGCAGGCTGTCCTGGGTCACGGCGAGGATGTCCTGACCGTCGATCGCAATGACGCCGGCCTGTGGCTCGAACAGGCGCAGTATGAGATTGACGAAGGTCGATTTGCCCGAGCCGGAAAATCCCACCAGGCCGACCTGCTGACCTGGCTCGATCGTTACCGTCAGGTGATCGAACACCTGCAGGCCTTCCTTGTAAGCGAACGACACGTCGCGAAACGCAATCTCGCCATGCGTCGCCTGCAACGCGCTGGCGCCGGCGCTGTCTACAATCTCGTGGGGCTGAATGAAAGTCGACACCCCGTCACTGATGTTGCCGATGTATTCGAAGAACTCGAGGAAACTCCGGCTGAGTCCGCGCGCCGCCTCGATGAGCATGATCGCCAGGCCCGCGACCATCGAGAAGTCCCCGACGCTCATGCCCCCGTCGGACCAGATCTTCAGCGCGTAGCCGACCATGGCGATCATCAACACCATCGCCGCGCTGAACTGGAACCAGCGCAGCTTTTCCATATACCAGAACGTGCGCAGCGCATGGTTCACCTCGTGGTTCAGGTAATCGGTCAGATAGTCTTCCTCGAAGCGGCGTCGTGCGAACATCTTGGCGTTCATCACGTTCGAGACCGAGTCCACGATCTTGCCGGTAACCAGCGATCGTGCCTCGGCGAAATCTTTCGCATACACCCGACAGCGCCGGGCCAGAATGTATGACGCGTAGACATAGATGGTCAGCCAAACCGTCAGCACCATCGCGAGTTGTGAACTGGTCGTGAACAGGATGATCAACGCCACGGCCGACTTTATGATCAGTGGATAAAAATCGAAGGTGATCGCCCACAGTGCGTGCATGCTGCTCATCGACACCTCCGCAATGCGGTTGGCCAGTGAGCCGGCGAAGTGTGAGATGAAGTAGCGATGCGAGTGATGCTGCAGGTAGCTGAACAGCGACTTGCGGATGTCGGCGCGCAGACGCGGGCCCGTCATCACCAGTACTGCACCACTCGCACGACTGAACAGCACGATGCCCAGGTTCAACAGGCCGAAGAGTATCAGGGCGTTTTGCGCGGTCGCGAACACGGATGCGCCGGTATCGTTCGCCAGGGTGACCGAATCGATGATCTCCTTTACCGCGTATGGCAGCAGGATCGTGCAGGCGGCCTGTCCAGCCTCGAACAGAAAGATCGCGACCAACGCGATCCGCGCCTTCAGGTAAAAATGCAGCACGAACCGCAACGGTGACCGGGAAAGCGGGGGCGCGTCGTCTGCGATGGTAAATGTTCTGTCCACTGGGCAAGAAACCGAAGCGTTGATCTCCTGATCGCCGCGTGAAGCGAATCAGACGTAACGGAGGATATCCCCTGGTGAGGATCCACAGGGTGTCTTCGATTCGGTAGACAGCAGATCCGAACGATGCCTCGTCTTTGGAGACGCGAGAAGCGATGTCGGGCCCCGGCGCTGTCCGGGCCTCTTACTGGTGCGAAGGTTCACGGGACTGTCCTGATTGTCGCGAAGACACTAAGCGGATTATGGCGGAGCAGGTAGAGAATGCCCAAGGTGGTTGCGTTCATGCATGTTGTCGAAGGCCGGGAATGGTGCGCTGGCATTTTCGCGGCAGTCGAATCCGCTGTTCTCCGCCGGCTTCCATGGCCGCGATGCTGTTTCAAAGGCTGGCGATCAGGTCGTGTGCCTCGTCGTCGTTGGCCATGAAGAAGATGCTGATATCGAGCGGCACCTGGCCATAGGCATCGCCCAGGTCGACGAGGTTTCCCGAGGCGAGGTCGTCGCAACACATCGAATGCGGCAGCCAGCCCACGCCCCTGCCGGCCTCGACGAGTCGGTGAACACCGACGCTGAACGCAGTCTCGACGGACTGGTAAGCGCCGTCGCTGATCATCGCTGTCTCCAGGCCGTCGCGGTGCAGAAGCCGTCCGAAATGGCTTTCTGTCGGGTAGGTGATCAGCGGAAAGCCGCCACGCGGTCGGCTGTCCGGGCCGAGTTGATAGCGCAGGGGGCCGCCACAGACCGGGATCAGCGTGTCGCGCGTCCAGATGTGCCGGCGGATGGATTCGTCGAACGGGAGAGGAGGGAGCCCGCGCGCCTCGTAGACGATCAGGAAATCGGCTTCGCCGCGAACGAAAAGAGAAACGCACTCCTCGCGGTCCATGGCACGCAGCCGCGCCGAGATGGTCTCGTCGACCTGGTGAAACACGCCGAGCACGAGGGGGAACGCCGTGGTGGCCAGCGCATGCTGGACCGCGAAGACATAGCCGCGTTTGCCCGGGGGGGAGCTGCGCAGGCGCCCCCGTAGCGTCTCTATCCGGCCGATGGTCGCGCGGATCTCGTCGGCGTTCGCCGCCAGGCGTGGATGCAGCGCGATGCGGTTGGCTGACCGGTCGAGCAGTGGAATCCCCACCCATTCCTCGAAGCTGCGAATCCTTCGCGAAAACGCCGGTTGTGTCAGGTTTCTGCGCGCCGCCGCGGCGCTGAGATTGCCCTCCTCGAGCAACACCAGGACGTCTTCAAACAGTCGGGTATCCATGCGTCACTCATACTTTTTCTTTGTCTGCTCGAAGATAGCCGCAGTTTACATGCGCTGCAAACACGCGGATAACGCGAAAATATCGGCTTTCCGGAGATTCGTCGGGCATGGGCACTGTCACTAATCCATCAAGTACTCATACACTTATTAAGGATCGCTGCGCAGTCGTCCAGGCGAGGCTGGACAGTTTTCCGCGTATCCGGCTGGGCCACCTGCCGACGCCGCTCGAGCCCCTGGACCGGCTGACTGCAGAACTCGGAGGCCCGCGCATCTGGGTCAAGCGTGACGACTGCACCGGTTTGTCCACCGGGGGAAACAAGACGCGCAAGCTCGAGTTCCTGATGGCGGAGGCACGGCAGATGGGTGCGGACTGCGTGATCACGCAGGGCGCGACGCAATCCAACCACGCGCGGCAGACGGCCGCGGCCTCGGCCCGTCTCGGTTTCGACTGTCACATCCTGCTGGAGGACCGGACCGGTTATACGGATCCCGATTACCTCAGCAACGGCAACGTCCTGCTCGACCGCCTGCACGGTGCCACCATCGAGCATCGTCCCGGCGGCGCCGACATGCAGGCCGAGATGGAGGCGGTCGCCGAACGCTTGCGCGGCGAAGGCCGCCGCCCCTATGTCATGCCCGGTGGTGGTTCGACGCCGGTGGGTGCGCTCGGGTACGTCAACTGCGCACTCGAACTGGTCGATCAGGCCGATGCGCTGGGGCTGCGCATCGATGCACTCGTCCACGCGACCGGCAGCGCCGGTACCCAGGCCGGGTTGGTGGCGGGCTTGGCAGCGATCGGATCGGACATCGACCTGCTCGGCATCGGTGTGCGCGCGCCACGGGAAAAGCAGGAGGCCATGGTGTTCGATCTGGCGAAGCGCACGATGGAGCATCTCGGGCTGGAGGTCGAGATTGCGCGCGACAGCGTGCGCGCCAACAGCGATTACGTCGGCCCGGGCTATGGACTGCCGACCGATGCCATGCGTGATGCCGTGCAGCTGCTGGCGCGGCTCGAGGGCCTGCTCTTCGACCCGGTCTATTCCGGGAAGGGGCTTTCCGGGCTGATCGATCTTGTGCGTAAGGGACACTTCGCCGGAGCCGAAAACGTCGTGTTTCTGCACACGGGCGGCAGTGCATCGTTGTTCGGGTACCCCAGTCTTTTTTAGCAGTCCGCCAAAAAACAAACCGATGAGGAGATGACAATGAAACTGGTCACGAAACTCTTAGTGGCGACCGCAGTGACCGTCGCCACGACTGCCAGTGCCTTTGCACAGGACCTGACTGGCCGGCTCGCGCAGATCGCGGAACGTGGCACCATCGTGCTGGGGCATCGCGAGAGCTCGGTGCCGTTCGCCTATCTCGACGAAAACCAGAAGCCGGTGGGATACAGCATCGACCTGTGCATGAAAGTGGTCGATGAGGTGAAGAAAGCCGTCGGTCGCGATCTGGACGTGAAGTTTGTGCCGGTCAATCCGAAGACGCGCATCGCGCTGATGGCCAACGGGACGATCGACCTCGAATGCGGGTCGACCACCAACAACCTGACCCGCCAGGAACAGGTCGAGTATCTTCCCATTACCTTCATCACCGGCACCAAGATCTTGACCCGCAAGGATTCGGGCATCTCGTCGATCGACGATCTGAATGGCAAGTCGATTGCACTTGCGCAGGGTACGACCAACGAGCGCGTCATCAAGGCGGAGGTGGAAAAGCGCGGTCTGGACGTCAAGATCCTGCCGGTCCGCGACCACGCCGAGGGCATGCTCACCCTCGAGACCGACCGGGTGGACGCCTATTCGACGGATCACATCCTGTTGTTCGGCCTGATCGCGAAATCGCGTACGCCCGAGGCGTATGCCGTGGTCGGCGACTTCCTCTCCTACGATCCCTATGCGCTGATGGTCCCGCGCAACGAGAGTGACTTCGAACTGGTCGGCAAACGTGCATTGGCCGAGGTGTTCGGCAGCGGCGAGATCAACACCCTCTACGACAAGTGGTTTGGGCCGCTCGGGGTCGAGCAGACCGACCTGTTGAAGGCGGCATTCCGCATCCAGGCGCTGCCGAAGTAAGGGGCGTCGCCATGGGGGTGTGCCCCCATGGTCTGCGTCGTCGCCGAACACCATCGGGAGCGCGCTGATGGACTACAACTGGAATTGGGGCGTCCTTTTCCAAGAGCCGTTCTTCGAATGGCTGGTGCTCGGCGTGCAGTGGACCTTCGCGGTGGCACTGGCGGCCTGGGTGATCGCGCTGGTCGTCGGTGTCGTCGTCGGCGTGTGTCGGACGCTGCCCAATCGATTCGTCGCCGCGCTCGCGACCGGCTATGTCGAGCTGTTTCGCAATGTCCCGCTGCTAGTGCAGATGTTCCTCTGGTACTTCGTCGTACCGGAGCTGGTGCCCGACGATGTCGGTCGCTGGATGAAGCGTGACATGCCCAATCCGGAGTACGTCACCGCGGTCATCGCGCTTGGACTCTATACCGCGAGCCGGGTGGCGGAGCAGGTTCGCGCCGGCATCGAGTCGGTCGGGAAGGGCCTGTCGAGCGCGGCCCATGCGAATGGCTTTTCAGTTGCCCAGACGTACCGCTATGTGCTGCTCCCGATCGCGTTCCGTCTCATCGTGCCGCCGCTGACCTCCGAGTTCCTGACGATCTTCAAGAATTCCTCGCTCGCGTTGACGATCGGTCTGCTCGAATTGACGGCACAGAGTCAGCAGATCGCCGAGTATACCTTCCAGGGTTTCGAGGCCTACACGGCCGCCACGGTGATCTACGTCGCGATTGCCCTGATGGCGACGGTGCTGATGCAGGTGCTCGAACGTTACACCCGCATTCCGGGCTACATGGGTTCGAAGTAAGGCCATGTCTGGATTCGATTTCAACGTCATCTGGGACAACCTGCCATTCCTCTGGGAGGGGCTGCAGCTTTCCCTGCTGCTGACGGTGCTCGCGATCCTCGGCGGAATCGTTCTGGGAACACTCCTGGCGTTGATGCGCCTGTCGGGCTTTCTGCCGCTGTCGCTGTTCGCCGCGGGCTACGTGAACCTCATCCGTTCGATTCCACTGATCCTGGTGATCTTCTGGTTCTACTTTCTGGTGCCGTTGGCAATCGGCCGCCCGATCGGCAGTTTCTACTCGGCGCTGATCGCGTTCGTATTGTTCGAAGCGGCCTACTACTCCGAGATCATCCGGGCCGGAATCCAGTCGGTGCGCAAGGGCCAGGTGCATGCAGGCCAGGCAACGGGGCTCGGCTACTGGCAGATTCAGCGTTTCATCGTTCTGCCGCAGGCATTCCGCAACATGATTCCCATCCTCGTAACCCAGGGGATTATCCTTTTTCAGGACACCAGCCTGGTCTTTGTCGTCTCGCTCAGGGACTTCATGACGGTGTCTTCGATCGTCGCCCGGACAGAGGGACGATTGGTCGAAATGTACGTTTTCGCAGCGCTGGTTTACTTTGTGATCTGCTTTGCAGGGTCGCTATTCGTCCGACGGCTTCAGAAGGCTCGACCGGCATGATTGAAATAAGAGATGTCTCTAAGTGGTACGGAGATTTCCAGGTGCTCGCCGACTGCACGACCCATGTGGAAAAGGGCGAGGTGGTCGTGGTCTGCGGGCCTTCGGGATCCGGCAAGTCGACACTGATCAAATGCGTCAACGGACTGGAGCCTGTGCAGCAGGGATCCATTACGGTGGAGGATGTCGAGGTCACCGCGCGGCGTACGAACCTGACCAGGCTACGTGCGCGGATCGGCATGGTATTTCAGCACTTCGAGCTCTACCCGCACCTGACCGTGCGCGACAATCTTTGCCTGGCGCAGCAGAAAGTGCTCAAGCGCAGCCGCGACGAAGCATCGGCCAAGGCCGAAGCACTGCTCGAGCGGGTGGGTCTGTCGGACCACATCGACAAGCATCCGGGAGCGCTGTCGGGTGGGCAGCAGCAACGCGTCGCAATCTGCCGTGCGTTGGCGATGGATCCCGTTGCCATGTTGTTCGATGAACCGACCTCGGCGCTCGACCCCGAGATGATCAATGAGGTACTGGACGTCATGGTAGGCTTGGCAAGCGACGGCATGACGATGATGGTCGTGACCCATGAGATGGGTTTCGCTCGCAAGGTGGCCGACCGCGTGGTGTTCATGGATGGGGGCCGCATCGTCGAGGACAGGCAGACAGAGGTGTTCTTCAGCGCCCCCGAGAGTCCGCGTGCGCAGGATTTCTTGAGCAAGATCCTCAATCACTGACAGCAGGCCCGACCGTATCAACCGCGTGCCGACCGGCGATGCTCCGTTGGAGCGGACCGCCGGCGTTGACGAACCTGTATATCATCGGGCGTAACCGTAAATGATCGTTGACGGCACAAGCGGTTGGATGTTGTTGCTTGCCGCCTCCGCGTTTGTGCTCGGTGGCCTCGTCAAGGGCGTGGCAGGTTTCGGGCTGCCGCTCGTCGTCATCTCGCTGACGTCGACCTTCATGCCCATCGAGGTCGCGCTGGCGATCAACGTCATCCCGCCTTTCGTGCTCAATCTCTGGCAGATGGGTGGGGCGCAGGGCGCAGCAGCGACCTGGAAGCGATACTCGCCCGTGCTGATCGGTCTGCCGATGGGCATCGCGATCGGTGCGGTGTTCGCCGCTGTGTTGGACGCCAGCTGGCTGGTCGGTGCGGTCGGTGCCGTGACCCTGGCTTTCTGTCTCAGCGAGTTCGCGGGGTGGCGGTTGCAGCTTTCTCCTGCACAGGTCTCGCCTGCGGGTCTGGCGACCGGTTTCGTGTCCGGCTTCTTTGGCTCGCTCACCACTGTCACGGGCCCTCCTTTGGTGATGTATCTACTCGCCGCGAAAGCCTCGCCGGAAACATTCAGATCCGCGCTCGGCCTGTTCTTCCTTGTCGTTGGCTTCATGCTGACGCTGGCTTTCGCATCCATTGGCTTTCTGTCGCCGCCGCTCGCGCTGATTGGGGTGCTGATGGCGGCGCCGGCCGCTGCCGGGATGTGGCTCGGCCGGCGTCTGTCGAAACACGTGGATGCCAGCCTGTTCCGCATGATCGTGCTGATGCTGCTGGCGATACTTGGCTTGAATCTGCTGAGGCGGGCGGTCTTCGCCTGATCCCCCAGGCAGGGTCGCCGCCTCGTGGCCGGTGTCTTCTCCACGCGGTAGCACACAGCCGGGCAAGGCCGCGGATCAACCGGTAAATTGCGTCTCCGGCAGCCTCTTGGCGACCCCCGCAGTAACCGTAAAGGGTGATAATGGACCCACCCGGACAACCTGAGCCGCAACCGCATCGATGCAGGGCAGGGTTCCCTGCCCGGTCAAATCCCATGCACGCGTCAGACGATCAGACCTTCCGTTTCAGACGTTTCTCGGTACGCCAGAGATCCGCCGCGATGAAGGTGTGCACGGTGGCCACGCTGTTCGGCGCCATGGCACCCATACGCGGTGGCGAGCGGGTCTTGGATATTGGCACGGGTACCGGACTGCTGGCGCTGATGGCTGCGCAGCTGGGTGCAGGACGGATAACCGCGATAGAGATCGACCGCGACGCCTGTGCGGAGGCCGCGCACAACGTTGCCTGCAGCCCATGGGCGGAGCAGATCGACTGTGTGCCCATGTCCTTCCAGGCATTCAGCACGAGTCCGTCGGGTCACTTTGACCTGGTCATCAGCAATCCGCCATTTTTCGAGCGACACAGCAAGACCCGCGATGCCCGCCGCCGCAACGCGCGGCACTCGGACAGCCTGCCGCATGAGGAGCTGATCGACGGTGTGCAGCGGCTGTTGTCGGCGCATGGACTTTTCTACGTGCTGCTGCCGAGCCACGCCACCGACAGGTTCATACGGCTCAGTCGACACAGTGGCCTCGAGTGTATGGGGCAGACCGACCTGCAGCATCGCGCAGACAGCCCGATCAGGGTGAGCGCCCTGACCTTCGCCCGTCACGCCCGGACCTCCCGGCGTGAAACGCTCGTCATCTACCGGGAAAGACGCGAATACACCCCTCGAAGCACGCACTACCTCAGGCCGTTTCTACTGAGGTTCGCGAACGAGTAGGTTCGGCTCGGACTGCTCGGGCCGAACCTACGGAGCGGCTACTTGCCGCGCCACACCACGCTGTACAGATCATGCCGCCGATCGCGCAGGTTCTGTACGGTGCCGCCGTTGCGTGCCATTTGCAGCGTGGTTGGGCGGAGGTCGGCAAAAGCCACCATCTCGGCATTCGGCGTGGTATCGGCCGCGATCCCGTCGCGCGAGAACGGGAAGTCGCAGGGTGTGAGTATGCAGCTCTGCGCGTATTGGATATCCATGTTGGCCACACCCGGCAGGTTGCCGACATTTCCCGACATGACCACGTAGAACTGGTTCTCCACCGCGCGCGCCTGACAGCAATAGCGCACTCGCAGGTACGATTGCCGCTCGTCGGTACAGAAGGGTACGAACAGTATCTGTACCCCCTGGTCGGTGAGATGGCGCGCGAGTTCGGGGAATTCGGAGTCGTAACAGATCAGCACGCCGATCGGTCCGCAGTCGGTCTCGATCGCGTTCAGTGAACTGCCGCCCTCGATGTTCCACCAGTAGGCCTCGTTTGGCGTCGGATGGATCTTTGGCTGTTCGTGGATCGAACCGTCGCGCAGGAACACGTAGGCGATGTTTTCGACCCGCCCATTGGGCATATGCGTGGGATGCGAACCACCGATGATGTTGATGTTGTAGCGGATCGCCATGTCACGCAGCGCCTCTTTGAAACGGGGCGTATGCCGGCTGAGTGCCTCGATCGACTCCGCCGGATTGAGTTCCTGGTCTTCGATCGACAACAGCTGCAATGCGAACATCTCGGGGAAGACAACGAAATCGCCTTTGTAGTCGGCGACTACGTCGACGAAATACTCGACGAACGACAGAAACTCCTCGAAAGACTTGACCCGCCGCTGCATGTACTGCACCGCGCCAACGCGCACAGTGTCCTGTGACCGCCCACCGTAACGTTTCTCCGGGCCCGATGCCTCGTCCTGCCTCACCTTCGGATTGCGCCATACCATGTGCATGCCAAAGCCCAGTGACTCACGATCGGCCGGCAGATAGTCCCGGAGGATGCCGATGACCTCGAAACCGTTCCGCATCTGGAACGACAGCACCGGGTCGCGCTGTTTCTTCTGCTTCACCTGCTCGACATAGTCCTCGATAGTGGCAAATCGCTTCGCTCGTCGGGACCAGCTTGGCAGCCGTCCGGCGAAGACGATTCCCTTCAACCCGAGCGATTGGCAGAGTGCCTTGCGCTCGTTGTACAGGCGTTGGCCGATGCGGTATCCCCGGTAGTCGGGATCGACGCATACCTCCATGCCGTACAACCAGTCGCCCTGGGGATCGTGCCTCGATGCATAGCCATTGCCGGTGATCTCGGCCCAGTTGTGTGCCTTCAGACCGATCTCCTGCCGTATGCGGAAGGTCGCGCAATGACCGACCACGTCTTCGTTGACCACCGCAACGAACTGCCCGTCGGGAAAGTTGTTGATCTGCCCCTTCACAGGGCCTTCGGTATAGGGCGCAATGCCGGTCTTGCCGTATACCTTTTCGTTGAGGCGAACAATTGCCGGGATATCGCTTGCCGTTGCCTTGCGGACCCACAGGCGGCTGCGGGGATTGTCCAGCGCGTTGCTCGAGTCTTTTTCCGACATTTTCTTACTCCCGAGTTGAATAGTCTGCCCAGCCCTGCAGTTTATCGCGGGACCAAGTAGGGACGGAGCATTTCCCCGTGTTGTTGAGTAGCAGCGCGAACATCGACCGAGTCGGCGGCCGCCGGGATGTCATCCTCGCTGGGGTGTTCGCCCGGCTGCCCGGCTTCGCCCGGTCTCTTCTCGACCGCTGCTCGTCGGTCAAAGCCTGAAACCCGGGGGGAGGGTCTGAATGTGCAGATGGCGGTCATGTCGAGAAACAACACGAATCTTTCACATGGGTCGGCAACGTGGTCGCCGTTGTCGTACTCGTTCGCATCACGCCAACGCTCGCGTGACCGCGGGAGGATTTCGCCCTGCGGTAGTCTCGACCGCAGCGTTTACAAGGACGTGGAACATGGGGGACCAAGCAATATGGAAATAAAACAGTTCGTTACAAGTTTGTTTTGGCCGGTGACGACCGAGGTGGGCGATGCCCAGCTTGGCGCGGAGAGAGAAGACGGATCGCTGGGAACTGGCTGGCCGCAAGTCCGCGTCCAGGATCGATGAACCGACCCGCATGACGGTGACACGAGTGTGCGATGATGCAGCCGTTTTTGGGCTGGCAAAGAAGCTGGGTCGCGGTGTAAAGGCCGGGGGGCGGAAGGCCATATGCCGCGCCTACGGCTACGTGGTCGAGACAGACTTGGCGAAAACTGGAATTCGATGCCATGAGCGAAACAGGCGAAAAGCGGGTCAATCTGAACATCAACGGCAGGTCGATTGCCGCTCCGGAGTCCCTGTCCGTAATCCAGGCGTTATGGCACTCAGGCTACCCAAGGGTGAAGAGCATCGGCTGCCTGCAGGGAGTCTGCGGCTCCTGCCGGGTGATGGTGCGCCGTGCCGACAGCCATGAGGTGAAGATGGCGTTGGCCTGTCAGCTGCTGGTGGAAGAGGGTATGCAGGTCAGCTTCCTGGTTTTCCCGAACCCGACCCACCATACCTATGAGCTCACCGGGATCAGGAACTCCTGGGAGGTCCAGGCGAGGTTCCACGAGATCTTTCCCGAAGCCGACCACTGTCGCCATTGCGGTGGCTGTGATGTCTCCTGCCCGAAGGGCATCCAGGTGGAGCGCGGTGTGGAGCTGGCCGCCAAGGGGCGCTTCAGCGAGGCCGGCGAGCTGTTCATCGAGTGTGTGATGTGCGATCTGTGCATGACCGCGTGCCCGGAGCACATCTCGCCGAACCACGTCGGGCTTTTCTCCCGCCGGGTCAGCGCCTATTTCCACATCCGTCCATCGAACCTGATCAACCGCCTGGAGAAACTGCGCAAGGGCGAACTGCAGGTCGACATCGAGCAACCTGCCCGGGACCAGCCAGCATGACCCAGGGCATCCCCTACGGCGAGGCACTGGCGACCTATGCGCCGTGCGAGTTCCGTGAGCCCAGTACGGACGCGACCGCCACCGAGACGCTGCTGCGCGGCTTTCATCCCGATCACATCGCCGGCTCCATGGCACAACTGCGCATCGGCCCCAATGCCGGCGACACCTGTCACACTGAACTGGCCCGGCTGCTGCAATCGGACGGACGCATCGATGAGGCCGACCTGGCTGGCGCCCAAACGGTGGAGACCGACGTGCTGGTGATCGGCGGTGGTGGGGCCGGTTGCGCTGCGGCGCTGACCGCGGCCAAGCGCGGCGCGCGGGTAATGCTCGCGACCAAGTTGCGCCTCGGCGACAGCAACACGGTGATGGCAGAAGGTGGCATCCAGGCCTCGGTGGAAAAGGGTGACACCCCGCAGATGCACTTCGAGGACACCATCAAGGGCGGCCATCACCATGTCGACAAACCCCTCGCCGCGCAGATGGTGATGGATGGCCCCGACGTGATTCGTTGGCTGATCCAGCAGGGCATGCAGTTTGACGTCGACAAGTACGGCGACCTGCTCACCCGGCGGGCCGGCGGCACCTCTGCGCCACGGGTGGTTCACTTTCGCGACTATACCGGCCTGGAGATGATGCGGGTGCTCCGCGAGGCGGTGAGCAACAGCAATATCGAGGTGCTCGACTATAGCCCCACCGTGGAGCTGCTCTCCAACGAAAACAGCCATTGCGCGGGCGCGGTGATTTCTTCCCTGAAGAACTGCAGCTATACGCTGGTGAAGGCCAAGGCGGTGATCCTCGCTACCGGCGGAATTGGCCGCATGCACCTCAACGGCTTTCCCACGTCCAACCACTTCGGCGCCACTGGCGACGGGTTGGTGATGGCCTACCGCCTGGGCGCAAAGTTGCGCGACCTCGATTCTTTCCAGTACCACCCGTCCGGACTGGCTTACCCGCAGCACCTGGCGGGCACCCTGATCACCGAGGGTGTGCGTTCGGCCGGCGCCTACCTGCTCAACGCCCACGGCGAACGCTTCGTGGATGAATTGATGCCGCGCGATCACGTCGCCGCCGCTATCATCCGCGAGTGCAGCGAAGGGCGCGGCATCCGCGTCAACGACGACAGCGTCGGTGTCTGGCTCGATACCCCCGGGCTGGAACTGCGCAACCCCGGCATCCTGCAGGACCGCTTCCCCAAGCTGCTAGAGCTGGGACGCAAGGCGCAGGTGGATCTGGTGCAGAAACCGATGCTGATCTATCCGACCTTGCATTATCAGAACGGCGGTGTGGTGATCGACGTGCACGGCCGCTCGACCGTGCCTGGGCTGTACTGCATCGGCGAGGTCACCGGCGGCATCCATGGCAGGAACCGTCTGATGGGCAACTCCTTGCTGGAGATCGTCAGCTTCGGCCGGCGTGCCGGTAGGCATGCGGCGGAACATGCCCACGATCGCCCTCATACCAAGATCTCCATCGAACACCTGAGCGACCTGCGCCGTGCGCTGACCCTGGCCGGCCTGCCGATGGACGAGGAGGGCCCGCTGTTGTTCCCCAAGTACGCCAAGTTCGATACCGACTCCGACTACGACGGCCTGCACCGTACGAAAAAGGTATGAGTCCATGTCAGTACTGAACCAGGTATTGCTGCATCCGAAGCAGCGGGTCGGCGCCGATTTCGATGCGTGGCGGGCCGGCGGTGGTGGGGAGGGGCTGCGGGTTGCGCTGGGCAAAGAGCCGGCGGAGATGATCGCGATGGTCCGAGACGCCGGCCTGCGTGGCCTTGGCGGCAGCGGCTATCCGACTTTTCGCAAGTGGGAGTTCCTCGCCGGCCAAGGCGAAACCGGTGACAGATACCTGATCGTCAACGGCAATGAAGATGAGCCCGGCACCTTCAAAGACCGCATCCTGCTGGCCGAGACTCCCCATCAGGTGATCGAAGGGGCGGTGATCTGCGCCATCGCCTGTGGCATCAACCACGTCGTGTTCTACATCAACCCGGACCTGACGACGGCCTTGGCCGCCATGCACGCCGCGGTCACCCAGTGGAGGGACTCCGATCTTTACTGCGCTCTAGTCAAACACCTGCGGCGGCCGGTGGAGCTGCGCGTGATGGCATCGTCCGGGTACTACATCGGCGGCGAGGAGACCGCTGCCATCGAGTCGGTGGAGGGCAAGTTTCCCTTTCCCAGACACAAGCCCCCGTATCCAGCCGAATCCGGTGTGCATGGCCTTCCGACCTTGGTCAACAACGTTGAAACACTGGCCAACGTTTCGCACATCATGCGCAACGGCGTGGAATGGTTCCAGCGGATGGGACTGGGCGCTGCCACCGGCACCAAGATCTACTGCCTCAGCGGCGACGTGCTACGACCCGGTGCCTATGAGCTGCCGATGGGCACTCCGTTGAAGGAACTGATCTTCGACCACGGCGGTGGCATGCTGGTGGGCCTGAAACTGAAGGCCATCTTCACCGGTGGGCCCTCCAACACCATTCTCACGCCGAAGGTTCTCGACGTGCCCCTCGACTTCGATTCGGTGGCCGAGCGGCGCTCCGCGCTGGGTACCGGCGCCATGATCGTGGTATCGGAAGGAACCGGCATCGTCAAGCGGGTCACCGAATACGTCAACTTCTTCGCCGACAACTCCTGCGGCCAATGTCCCGCCTGCAAGACCGGCACCTATTACATCTCGCGCCTGCTCAGCCGCATCGATACCGGCAACGGCAGTCGTTCCGACCTGGAAACCCTGATCAGTCTCTGCCAGTTGCTGCCGGGGGCGGGCCGCTGCCAACTGCTGGACGGCGCGGTCAAGGTCGTCGACAGCTCGCTCTATCACTTCGGCAGTGAATACGAGAAGGCGGTCCAGTTGCGCCACAGCCGCTGACCCCGAATCATTGCGGGACCGCGTGCAGCGGTCTGCAAGGATGGCGCGCTCATTTACCGGCAACAGGTAGCTCCTCGTCCGTTACCTCGATGCGCAGCGCGTAATCCAGCGCGCTGCTCACGCCCTGGCCGGTGAAGGTGCCGCTCACCGGCATGGTGTCTTGCGGATGAGCGGCAGCGGCGACGGTCACGTGGGTATCGGCGATCGCTTCGCCGTGCGTGGGATCGAAACCCCGCCAGCCGGCACCTGGTAGATAGACCTCCGGCCAGGCATGCAGGTGGCGTCGCTCGCTTCGCAGGTTGCCTTTCTGGTAACCGCTGGCAAAACGGGCAGCGACCCCTTCTGCTCGGCAGCAGTCGACGAATAGCATCGCCAGGTCCCTGCAGGCACCCTGGCGGGTTTGCAGTGTGGTGGCCGGGGATTGCGGGCTGCCCATTTCGCGATGGATGTGGCTGAAGTCGGCGAACAGTGTGCGGTTGAGGCGATCGATGAAACGTAGCGTGTCACGGTCAACCGCCAGACTAAGCTCGGCAGCGAAGGCTGTGACGGCGTCGTCGGCCTCGATGCGCTCCAGGTAGGCGCGTGCGCTGATCACGTCATGCGAATGACCGATGGGTAATGACGTTGCCTCAGGGTTCAGGATGAAGTCGAAGGGGTTGCGCCGCAGGGTTTCCACTCGCATCGTGAGGGTGATTGCCAGGTGATCGGTATCGGATCCGAACCAGACCTGGGACACCCGGTTGCCCTCGAGATCGATGTGATCGTTGCGGCCCAGCGGCGTCGGAGAGATCTCCAGGTGATGTGCGAGGACACGCTGTGCGCCATCATCGCGGGGATGAAAACGCAGTTCGTGCGGACTGAGTCGCACCGGCTTCGAGTAGCGGTACTGCGTGTGATGCCGAATGTTGAATCGCATTCTGCTGGTGCCCCCCGGTATGCGGTGTGTTCGAACAGTACAGGGTAATCCGCTCGATTGACGCAAGGTCAGCGGCGAAGCTGCGCAACTTCGATCGTCTGCGTGCGTGCATAGACCGGCGGCCCGGATTGGCTGTAGACGGCGATGTCCGCAGCGTCGCGGCCTTGACCTACTGCAACACAGTCGCCATGCGTGCCGACCTGTGTCGCGTCGATAGGATGCCAGCGGCCACCCACACAGGCCTCGAACCAGGCGTGCGGGTCCATTGGCCCTGGCGGGTACCGGCAGCCCACGACCATGCGTGCCGCGATGCTCATGCGTCCAGGTGGCGCCATGTCCGGACGGGCCTGGTCACGCCCATCCCTGTGCGTCTGGCATTGACCTCGGACGCTGACAGGGGCCGATCGCTTCCGCCAGGTGGGTCGTCGTCGCGCGCCGCAGCTAGGGTGAACGATGTCCCATTACCCGCCTGGTGGAGATGATGCTCCACGATGACGGCGGGCGATCCGCACGATCAGGTCGATTGCGCAGGCCGCCCAGGTGCCGTCTGATTGGCCGAAGCTGGCTGGGCCTGCGCCGTTGGATAGGGACGCCGATCAGATGTAATAGGTCGCGAGTGGTGGAAAGCCGTTGAACTCGACGGAACTGTAACTCGTCGTGTATGCGCCAGTGGAAAACCAGTACAGTCGATCTTCGATCGAGAGATTGAGCGGCAGCGCGTACTTGTGATCCTCGTACATGACATCGGCGCTGTCACAGGTCGGCCCGGCCAGTACGACCTCTTCGAGCTCGCCCTTCTTGTCGGTCCATACGGGAAACTTGATCGCTTCGTTGAGTGTCTCGATCAGGCCGGAGAATTTGCCGACGTCGGTGTAGACCCAACGATTCAGTCCGGTGCGCGACTTGCGTGAGATCAGCACGATCTCGCTGACCAGGATGCCGGCATTCGATATCAGCGACCGACCCGGCTCGATGATGATGTGCGGCATGTCTTCGCCGAAGTCCTCGTGCAGATAGCGCGCAATCTCACTTGCGTAGGTGGCGAGATCGTTGGTGCGAGTGGTGTAGTTGGCCGGGAAGCCGCCACCCATGTTGATCATCTTCAACTCGATACCGTCTTCGTCGCGCAGGCGTTCGAAAATGACCTTGACCTTGGCTATGGCAGCATCCCATGTGCCGATATCACGCTGCTGCGAACCGACATGGAACGAGACGCCGTAGGGTTCCAGCCCGAGGTTTCTGGCCATGATCAACAGATCCATCGCCATGTCGGTCTGGCAGCCGAATTTGCGTGACAACGGCCAGTCTGCGGTCTGCGTGCCCTCGGTCAGGATCCGCACATAGACGCGCGAGCCCGGTGCTGCCTTGGCGATGTTGCGCAGGTCGGTCTCGGCGTCGGTCGCGAACAGGCGAACCCCCTTTTCGTAGGCGTGGCGGATGTCGCGGCTCTTCTTGATGGTGTTGCCGAAGCTCAGGCGGTCGGCCGTTACACCGAGCCCCATGACCTTGTCGAGTTCGTAGACCGACGCGATATCGAAATTCGCACCCTTGTCGCGTAGCAGCGTGATCACCTCCACCGATGGATTGGCCTTCACGGCATAGTAGACGCTGGCGAAAGGCAACGCGGCGACGAGTTCGTCATACTGGCGCTGGATGGTGGCGGTATCGACGATCAGGCACGGCGTCGGGAGCGTGTCGGCCAGCGCCTTGATGCGGTCGAACGTGGCTTGGTCGTAGAAATCGGTGATGACGGGTAGCACGGAAGCGCGGGCTCCGGAGAGTTGGTAAACGGACGCGCGATAGTAGGACGAAGGCGGGCCAATTCCTAGTGTTTCGTCGCAAATCAGGCACTTCGAACCCTGCGGGAGAGAGGCCCGGGTAGCCTGGATCCTCGCGGCGGTGGTGGAAAACGACGGATGGCTGTCGCGAACCGGACCGGGGCTAGACGCGGAACGTCTGATGCCGCTGGTAGGGCGGAACGTCGCGGAATGTCAGGAAAAAGTTGGCCGCCACCGAGAGCCGGGTGCGCTCGGACGAGTGCGGGGTGACTTCGTGCCACAGGTAGGAGGGGAAGAAGATCATCGTGCCGGGACGCGGAAACACTTTCGCGTGCTGGTGCCAGCCGCCGCACAGCGAGGCGTTGAAACGGGGGTCGTGCAGGATCAGCGCACCCTCCTCGGGGCGCCAGTACTCCGAAACGGATTCGTCACGAACCAGGGTTGGGCGATCCGACGGCTCGGCATGAACGTAGTACACGGCCGAGATATGCGATACGTGGTTGTGTGACGGCACATAGTGGCCCTTGGGCGCCACATTGGGAAACAGCTGGTAATCCAGGTCGAATTCTCCTCTCCAGCCGATCTCTTCGCAGTACGTGCCGAGGCCATCCAGGAATATCGCATCCAGCTCGGTAAACGCGGGTTCTTCCGCGGCAGCAAGCGCGACCAGATCGTTCTGGTCAGCGGTCTGCGCCTGGTCGTCACGGCTGAATCGCGGGTGGGACTCGAAGTAGGCGCGCAGCCGGTCGTTCATATCCGGTCGGCTGACATCGAAAAGGAGGATGGGTGTTGCGAAAAGGTCGTGGCGGGTGAACGCCAGGCGGTCGCTTTCTGCACTCATTGCCGCATGTGGTGAAGGCCGGTTTACCGTGGCACGATACCACATCTTCGAAACCGACAGGCAGCGCCTCCGGCCACCGCTGGAGCGGCGGGCGGGTAGGTGTGACGTGATGCGGCGATTGGGTGGGAGTTTGCAATGTTCAAGTTCGTACGCGTGATTGCCGGTGCCGACAACGAGTATCAGCGGCACCTCGATGGCGTGAAGCAACTGTTCGCGCGCGTCTTTCCGTTCAACGCGCCCTATCTGGATAAACTGGAGGCCTACGCCGCCGGTCAACATCCCTCCGGCGCCGAGTCGGTATTGATGGCGGCCACCGGTCCGCGTGGGAACGTCATCGGTTTCACCGTGACGTTCTATTTCGCCGACCTCAAGGCAGCCTACCTCGACTACCTGGCCAGCGATCCGGGTCGGGCCGCACGCGGCATCGGCGGGGCGCTGTACGAAACCATGCGCGAAGACATGAAGGAGCGCGGGGCGCGACGCCTGTTCCTGGATTCATTGCCGGACGATCCTGGAGACAACGTCGATTCGACGTTGTTGGCTGCGAATCGCAAGCGGATGGCGTTCTACGAGCGGCTGGGTGCCCGGCCAATCATCGGAACGCGGTACGAGTGGACCGTCACCGCCGCCAACCTGGGTGATCCGAACATGCTGCTGCTCGACAATATGGGGGAGGGGCGGCCGCTGTCACGCAAGCGCCTGGCCGACGTCTTCCGCCGGATCATGCTGGCGAAGGTCGGGCTCGCCGCCGACGATCCCCAGGTGGTCGAGATCGTTGCATCCATCAAGAACGACCCGGTGAGCCTGCGTCCGCCGCGCTATCCATTCCCCAAGCTGCGCGAAATCCCCCCCTTGAGTTCACCTATCGACCTGGTCGAAACGGGCGGTGCCGATGACATCCCGCATTCGCCGTTCAAGGGCTACTACGAGCGGCCTGCCAGGGTTTCGGCGATCACCCGTGCGCTGGAAGACCTGCCACTGCGTCGGCACGCCGTCGAGGATTTCGGGATGTCGCCGATCCGCCACCTGCACGATGGACGCATGGTCGACTTCCTCGAGGAAAGCGCGAAGCGCCTGCAGCCCGGCCAGATCCTCTATCCGGAGATCTTTCCACTCCGCTATCCTGAAAGGCTGCCCGAAAACTGGGCCATGCGTGCGGGGTATTTCTGTATCGACACCTCGACGCCGATCACCGCCACCGCTTTCGCCGCTGCCCGTCGTTCCGCGAATGCCGCCATGACCGGCGCAAAACTGATAGCCGAGGGTCGATCACGCATGTGCTACGTCGCCGGTCGTCCCCCGGGCCACCATGCAGAGCGGAGGGTGTTCGGTGGGTTCTGTTATTTCAACAATGCTGCGCTGGCCGCAGATCTGTTGTCGCGTGATGGCAGGGTGGTGGTTCTCGACGTCGATCAACACCACGGCAACGGTACACAGGATATCTTCTGGGAAAGGTCAGACGTTCTCACTGTTTCGCTGCACTGCAATCCATCGCACAGTTACCCGTTCTTCGCCGGCTTTGCCGATGAGAAGGGAATGGGCGAAGGCGAAGGTTACAATCTCAATGTCCCGCTCGAACCGGGTACCGACGACCAGGTGTACCTGAAGGCCCTGGACAAGGCCTTGTCCGCTATCCGTCGATTCCGGCCTCGGGTGATGGTCGTGTCACTCGGGGTCGACATCATGCGCGGGGACCCGACCGGTTCTTTCCTGATCACGCCGGAAGGCATGCGTCGCATCGGTGCTGCGATCGGTTCTCTGGGCCTGCCCGCGCTGGTTATCCAGGAAGGCGGCTATCATCTGCAGAATATCCGGCGCGGTGTCCGAAGCTTTCTATCCGGCCTGGCGGTGCCGCTGCTCGGCGAGCCGTTGAAATCTGAGGGCAGCGGTTGATCGGCCACCGGGCCGTGCAGGACCCCCCGGGTCGGGCGGCGCAAACGCGGATGGGCGGGGGCCGCAGGCGCGGTCAACATTCGGTCATGCTGACTGCCAGTCCACCCAGCGAAGTCTCCTTGAACTTGTGGGACATCTCCAGGCCGGTCTGCCGCATCGCCGCGATACAGGCGTCGAGTGGCATATAGTGTTGTCCGCTGCCGTGCATCGCGAGCGATGCCGCAGTGAACGCCTTGATCGCGCCGAAGCCGTTGCGTTCGATACAGGGGACCTGAACCAGCCCCTTGACCGGATCGCAGGTCAGGCCGAGATGGTGTTCGAGTGCGATCTCGGCGGCGTTTTCGACCTGTTGCGGCGTCCCGCCGCGCACCGCGCACAGGCCGGCAGCCGCCATCGATGCCGCCGAACCGACCTCGCCCTGACAGCCCACTTCGGCGCCCGAAATCGAGCTGCGGTGCTTGATGATCCCGCCGATCGCCGCCGCGGTGAGCAGAAACGTCTCGACCTGTGCTTCGGTGCCGCCTTCGTGGACGAGCAGGTGGTACAGCACTGCCGGGATCACGCCCGCCGCCCCGTTGGTCGGTGCGGTCACGACCATGTGCCCGGCCGCGTTTTCCTCGTTGACCGCCATCGCGTACGCGCACAACCAGTCGTTGACCGTCGCGCGTTGCGGGGCGGCGACCAGCTGATCATGCAGTGCCTTGGCGCGGCGCGGCAGATTCAAGGCACCGGGCAGCGTGCCCGCTGCCGTCAGGCCGTTGTCCACGCAGCGACGCATGGCCTGCCAAACCGTTGAAAGGCCATCGGCGAGCGCGGCCGGTGACTGGCGCCTGTGCTCATTGGCGCGTTTCATTGCCGCGATATCGAGGCCGCTGTCGGTGGCCATGCGCAGCATCGACGCGGCCGAGTCGAACGGGTACGGAAAGTCGTCGGTGGCCTCGGTCTTCAGCGGTGCGACGACGTCGCTGATCTCCGCCAGTGTGCTGATGAACCCGCCGCCGATCGAAAAATAGGTCTCCGCCAGCCATACTGCACCGGACGGGTCGCGCAGTTCGAAGACCATCCCGTTCGGGTGCTCCTGCAGTGGCTCGCCAAGGTCGAACACGATGTCGGTGTCGGGGGAGAAGCGGACCGGCTGGGTGTCACCGGGGTCGAGGTGCGTGGTTTGCCAGACGCGGCTGGTCAGGGCCTCGACATCTTCGTTTGCCAGCTGTGCCGGGGTGAACCCGTGCAGGCCAAGCGCCACTGCACGGTCGGTCGCATGCCCTTTGCCGGTGTAGGCGAGCGATCCCTTGAGTGTGCAGTGCACGCCGGGTTCGCGCTGTTGGGGATGGCTCGCCAGGTAGTCGCGGACACGCCCGAGAAAATCGCCTGCCGCGGACATCGGGCCCATCGTATGCGAACTCGACGGGCCAATCCCGATCTTGAACAGTTCCAGTACACCGATAAACATCGAACGAACCGCCTCGCCGTCGACCGCAAGGGCCGTGCGCAACCACGTCAGACCCTGATCATAGATGCCAGACCCGGACCTGCTCCAGTGTCGAGCATTCAGGCAACGGCAGGCCAATCCGTCAGGGATGACATCAGAAATGCCCGAAAGTTACCTGCGCACCCCATCCAGGCAGGCACGGCAAGAGGAATGCTTCGCGCCATGCGGAACGCAGTGGCCGCATCGACCACGGTGTCACGGGCCGTCCCGATCGCAGATGTTCACGTATGCCAGTCGGTCTGATCCGTTGCCGGCCCTGTCGCACGGTTGGGTGCATGAGCAACCCGTTGCAATGCGGGTCGGTTCGCAATCCCCGGGAGCGCCAACGGCCGTACACCCAACGAGTCCGGATCAAGCCGGCTTCTGGTCGTAGCTGGCCAGCAGCTCCCGCAAGGCCAGTTCCTTGTTCGCAAAGAAATGATCCCGACCACATTCGTCGACCAGGCCGGTGCGCTGCAGCGTTGAAAGCACCTGGTGTTTAAGGCCGCTGAAGTGCAACTCGATGCCGGCTGCGTGCAGCTGCTTGCCCACTTCGCGGATCTTCTCTTCACCCGAGGCATCGATCTCGTTGATACTGCTGCCGATGATCACGATGGCCTTGCACTGTGGAAAATCGGCGATCACATCCAGTACGGCGTCTTCGAAGTAGGCGACGTTGGAGAAGGTCAGTGATCCGTCGAAACGCACCGGGACCACGGACTGGCTGATCGGTGTCAGGCCATGTGCCTTGATGCCACCCAGGGTGCCGTCGGGCTTGCGTGCGACAATCTCGGCACGTGGCTTCATGCTCTTGACCAGGAACACGACCAGGGTCAGGGAAATGCCGAGCAGGATGCCATTGGCGATCGCGGGTGCCATCGCCAGTGTGGCGAAGAAGGTGATGAAGCCGATCATCGAGTCGGTACGATTGACCTTCCAGGCATGTACCAGTGGCGCCACCCGTATCAGTCCGAAGACCGCCATCATCACGATTACCGCCAGTACCGATTGCGGAAGCGCATACAGGTACGGGGTGAAGAACAGCAGTACCAGAACGACCGCCAACGCGCTGACGATGGCAAAGAGCCCGGTCTTGGCGCCGGTTCTGGCCGCCACCGCGGACCGCGAGAAAGACCCGCTGACGGTGTAGGAACCGAAGAAGCTGCCGGCGATATTGGCCAGGCCCTGGCCAATCAGCTCCTTGCTTGCATCGATGCGCTCCCCGGTCGTGGTTGCGATGGCCTTGGAGATCGAGGTGGCCTCCATGAAGCCGATCAGCGCCATCACGATGGCCGCCGGCAGCAAACCCAGCATAGCGCTCCATTGCAGCTCCGGCGGCGCGAACGTGGGCAGGCCGGTCGGTATTTCGCCAACCACCGCTCCGCCTGACGACAAGGTGACGATACCGTCAGCAATACCGGTGAAGCGCCACGCTTTGCCGTCGCCGCTGATCCCGCTCGGCACCTCTCCGTAGGGGAAAAACGCCAGGCCTTCGGCGGTTTCCGCGCCCTCCAGACGCAGGCGGTGCAGTTCGATCAGGCGTTTGTTGTTCTGCGCCTTGAGCAGGGTGCGTTCGTGTTCGAGCGGCCGAATCGCCGCGCCGATATCCGCTACGCGCGTGATGCTGTCCAGGCCACCTTCACGTTCCAGTCGGGTGATCTCGCGGTTGATGCTGGAGATCTGCAGGGTAAGCCGGTCGATGCGCTGCATGACGGCGGCGTAGGTCTCGATGACGTCCACCTCGGGTGGTGACTGGACCTGCGACACCGGTACCGATGTCTTCTTCTCGAAACCGACCAGTGCCGAGACCAGGGTCGTCAGCAGTACCGCGACCAACACGCCTGGCAGGCGTGGCGCAAAGCGCTTCATCCCGACGATCAGGCCGTAGGCGCCGATCGCGAACGCCAGGGTTGGCCAATGGGTGGCGCCGACCTGACCGACCACGCCCCACAGGTCGGCCAGATAGAAGTCTGAGCGCGGGAAAGGCACGCCAATGATCTTGCTGAGCTGCGACAGGCCGATGATGAGTGCCGCCGCATTGGTGAAGCCGACGATCACCGGGCTGGACAGCAGGTTGACGATGGCGCCGAGTTTGAACAGGCCGAGTCCCAGGCGCAGTACCCCGACCATCAGGGCCAGCATGATCGACAGATGGATGAAATCGATGCTGCCCGGACTGGCGAAAGGGGTCAGCGCGGCCGCCGACATCAGCGACAGCATGGCGACCGGGCCGGTATGCAGCTGGCTGGAGGATCCCCAGAGCGAGGCAACGATCACCGGCACGAACGAGGCATAGAGGCCGTATACCACCGGAAGGCCGGCGAGCTGGGCGTAGGCCATGCTTTGCGGAACCAGTATCAGCGCCACAGTGATGCCGGCGAGCAGATCGGCGCGGATGCCCGCACGGGTCATCGGAAACCAGCGCAGAAACGGAAACACGGTTTGTAGACTACTCATGGCAAGACTCTCGCAGCGACACTGCCGGCCGCGGGCGTTCCCAGCGTCGTTGGGAGCGAAACACCAGCGAATGGTAAGAATCTCGCGAACGCGGGACCATTCGACAAAGCAAAGCCTTGCTATAGATGTTTGCCTATGTTCTCGACGGTGTTCATCTACGAGGACGGCACTGCAGGCGGGTGTTGCGGCGCTCGATCGCGTCGTGGGCTTGAAGACCCGCGCGTCGCGCTGGGTCGTCGCGATCCAGCGGTTCACGATCTGCGTTTGATTCAGCCGCAACCGGGCGGGGGGCCCATAGTGCGGCGTCGTTGCCGGAATACATTGGAAGTGTGCGGGCGTTTCCGGCCGTCCGAAGAGTCCTTCCCGTTGTCGACGACGTCTGTCTTCGATCCCTGGATCGGAAAAGACGGCCGGCGAATCCCACCCGGACGCGCCGCTGGCCGGACCTTCTGCCGGGGTGGTCAGTGGCGGTGACGATGGTGCAGATCAGGATAGTGTGGATGTGCGTGGACGAGGGGTTCGTGGGCGTGCTCATGGGTATGGGGCTCCGTTCCATCCCATGAGTCACCGTGCTCGTGCTGGTGGTGTTCGTCGTGCCGGTGCACGTGGGCATGAACGAGATGTTCGTGGTGGTGAATATGGCTGTGACGCTCGGTGACGTGGAGCCAGACGCCGATCATCATCATGACGGTGGCCAACCAGAAGGCTGAGCCGGGTCGCTCGGCAAGGATGAGCAATGCCAGGGCTGCGCCGAAAAAAGGTGCGACCGAGAAGTATGCGCCGGTCCTTGCGGTGCCCAGATGGCGCAGGCTCCAGACGAACAGCGCGAGGCTGATTCCATAGCCGAACAGCCCCAGGACGGGGGCGGCTACCAACGCCGCCGTGGACGCGGGCTGCCAACCGGTCGACACGGCAAGCAACAGGTTGACGCTGCCAGCCACCAGTCCCTTGATCCCTGCAATCTGCCCCGGATCGCTGGCAGATACCCGCTGCGTGAGGTTGTTGTCGATAGCCCAACCCAGACAGGCCGCGATGATTGCCAGGGCGCCAAGTGGTAGCCCGCCCTCGGGTGCGCCCTCCCACGAGAGCAGCATGCCCCCGCCGGCGATCAGGGTGAAGCCGATCGCGATACGCCTGTCGACATTCTCGTGAAAAACGAACCAGGCGAGCAGGGCGGTGAAGACACCTTCCAGATTGAGCAGCAGCGACGCCGTGGCCCCGGATGTCCGTTCGAGTCCCGACAGCAGCAATATCGGAGAAACGACGCCGCCGGCGAGAATCGCGCCCGCCAACCAGGGCCAGTCGGCGCGCGCAAGCGGTACCTCGTGCGCAGCCGGGCGCAGAAACAGGCGGCTGCGTGCAAACCGCCAGGCCAACAATCCAGCACCGGACCCGAGGTAAAGCAGTCCTGCCAGCGCGACCGGGGGTACTTCGGACACAAGGATCTTCGCCACCGGCGTGCTGAGACCAAAAAGCAATGCTGATGCGAGGGCAGCGACGATCGGGTAGCGCATAGTGCTGGCGGCGATCCTGTGGCTGGCGGTAGCACCGACCCTTCGGATTTTCCCCGGTACATGGAAAGAACTCAATCGAGTCGGACGCGCTACCGGGAGTGACTCGTCGACGTATCCACCGATGCGCGGCGCTCTGTCACTGTCGGGCGCGCCAGGCGACCTTCCCCGCCTGTCGATCTCATTCCATGGCGGCGACGCGGTGCGCGAAGCGCTCGACCTGTTGCCAGTCGGTGAACTCGACGACAGCGTTCGGGTCCGTAGGCCCCTTCGTGATTTTCATGATCAGCCGGATGATCAGTCGATCCCAGAAACCGTAGGCCGGGTAGTTGATCTTGCCGGCAAACACCTCGACATGCCTCGGTCGCCATGGGATCTGGGTAAGGAAGCGTTTGACGTAGGGATTGGATTGCGGCGTGCTGCGTTCCGGTTTGCGCGCCACCGCGTTGACCGAGAAGAATGCATTCGGCCTGCTGTCGAGTGCCGCCACGTTGGCCTCGATGAAGGTGTACACAGACCTGGCGTGTTTGCCATAGCGGATGCTTGCGCCGACAACGATCCTGTCGAAGCGATCGAGTGCGGCGGGGTCTGCGGTTTCGATCGGCACCACGGTGACGCGGTGGCCGCCGGATTCGAGGACCTCCCGAATACGCGCGCAGATACTGCGGGTGTGACCATCGGTGGTCTGATAGAGGATCAGGATACTCGCCATGATGTGCTGCAGGGACGACTCCACGCCAATCATACGACGCCCGCAACATCGGCTGCCATTCGGACCAGTCCGTACCAGGCAAGGTCACGGCACGCGGTGATCCGATAGCGCGTCGATGGTACGGGTGTGATTGGCGAAAGCGCCAATGGGCGTGCAGTCGGCGCGCGATTGCCCAGGATTCAATCTGTCGCCCGGCAGGCCGCTATTTCTTATGAGCAAGGCTTCAAGCGCGCCGGGCCTGTCGCGACTCGCGAGATCGCACCCGACCGGAGCAAGCGCATCCAGGAACGCAGATCAGATGCACGCAAAAAAGACACCCCTCAACCGCTGGTTCGTCGTGGTCGGCGCCGTTCTCATCCAACTTGCACTCGGTGCCATCTATGCCTGGTCCGTGTTCACCGCCGAGCTGACTGATCCGGCGGGCCCTTATGCCTTCAGTGCCAGCGAAACGGCCTGGGTCTTTTCCGCGGGGCTCGCGACCTTTGCCATCGTGATGGTCCTCGCGGGGCGCTGGCTGCCGCGCACCGGGCCTCGCCCGCTGGCTGTCGCGGGTGGGCTGCTGCTGGGTGCCGGCTATGTGCTCGCGGGTCTGTACGGCAGCGGGTTCTGGGGCCAGCTGGTTTTCATCGGACTGATCGGCGGCGCAGGCATCGGACTCGGATACGTCGTGCCGATCGCGGTCGGCGTCAAATGGTTCCCGGATCGCAAGGGGTTGATCACCGGCCTGGCCGTGGCCGGGTTCGGCTTCGGCGCGACGATCTGGGTGAAGTTGGCGGGTTCATGGTTCGGCGGCCTGCTGAACACGGTCAGCCTGGGCGGATTGCCGGGCCCGCAGAGTGTTTTCCTGATCTACGGTGTGATCTTCGCAACGTTGGTGCTGCTTGGCAGCATCGTGATGGTGAATCCGCCGGAAGACTACCGGCCCTCGGGTTGGGTGCCATCGGCGCCCAGGGACGGAAACGCGCATGGGGCGACCGACTACAGCGCCAGCGAGATGTTGCGCTCGCCGCAGTTCTACGTGCTTTGGACGGTCTTCATGTGCTCGGCACTGGCCGGGCTGATGGTGATCTATTGCATCAAGCTGTTCGGCATCGACGCCCTGCAGCACCACGGCATCCTCGATGCCGGTGCAATCACCGGTACCGCGATGGCGTGGTACGCGATCTTCAACGGTATTGGGCGTATCGCCTGGGGCAGCGTTTCCGACCGCATCGGGCGCAAACACGCGATCATGCTGATGACCCTGCTTCAAGGTGCGACCATGCTGATGACCTATCACGTGTTCATCACGTTCGGCATGGAACACGGATTCGTCGTCGTCGCGGCGCTGATCGGTTTCAATTTCGGCGGCAATTTTGCGCTTTTTCCCGCCGCCACGGCCGATTACTTCGGTAATCGCAACGTGGGTACCAACTATGGCTGGGTCTTCACGGCCTACGGCATCGCCGGCATCGCCGGGCCATTGCTGGCGGGCCATTTCAAGGATGCAGCGCAGGGGGCGGCCATACCCGTCGTATGGATGACGCCCTTCATCATTGCCGGTACCGCCTGCCTCGTCGCAACCGCGATCATTACGTTCTCGGAACGTCCGAAACGCGACCCACGGATGCTGGCCCAGCATGGCTGATCTGCATGCTTCACGCTGGCGACGGCCTCGCCGGTAGATCTCCGGCACCTGTTCGGCTTCGAGGATAACGCGAGCCAAACCTGTCGGGCCAACCGACGACATGGCGGGGTGCGCTGTGGCTGGACGGGCTTGCGCCGGGGGGGCGCCCGGTGATCGCGGCGGGGTGCAGCACCGTCCCATCCGACCGGCCGCGTGTCATCTGTCCAGTGCCATCGACAGCCACATCAGGCGGCAGGGGTGAGGCTGTCAGCGTCTGAACTTGTGTGTATCCTGGCAACAAGGAACACCAAGCGCTGTACCAGACCGTCTCCCAAGGCCGTATCCGGGTAACTGTCGTCGACAGAGCACCAATGCGACATGAGTCAGATGATGCCTGATTACCTCAAACGTCTCGGCGGCCTGTTACTCGCGTTTGTCGGCTGTGCCTCGCACGCGATGGAACCCGTCAAGGTGGTGCTGGAGTTCGAGCCCGACCCCGTAAACGGCCGCTACCTGTTCGAGATCTGCGCACGCTGCCACCTCCCCGAGGCCTGGGGCGACAATGAGGGCAATTACCCACAACTCGCCGGTCAGCACATCAACGTGCTGATGAAGCAGCTGCTGGATATCCGTCGGGGTCACCGCGAAAACCCCACCATGCTGCCTTTCGTGCAGGAGCGTACGATCGGCGGCTACCAGAACCTGGTCGACGTGGTGGTATACATATCGACGCTGCCGATGGCTCCGCGTCACTCGCAGGGGCCCTGGCCCGAGGGTAGCCCGGAGTACAAGGAAGGTATGAAGCTCTACCAAACCCACTGCAGCGGCTGCCACGGTGTGTCCGGTGAGGGCGACAACGCCGCCTATCATCCCCGCCTGCAGGGTCAACACTTCAGCTACATGAAACGTCAGGCGCTTCAGGTGCGCGAGGGGCTGCGCGAAGTGGCCCCGGCGATGGCCGCTATTCTCAAGGCGCTCTCCGCCGATGATCTGGAACGGGTGCTGAACTACATCTCCTATCTGCCGGTCCCCAAAGAAGACCTGGCTCCCAGCTCGGAATGGCGCAACCCCGACTTCGAGTAAGGTGAACCTATGACCGAAGAAAAACACTTCACCCGACGGCGCTTCCTGCAGTTCACCGGGCTGTCCCTGGCCGCGAGCGGCGCGGGCTCCGTCGCTAGGGCGCAAGAAGCGGCCCCCGTCGGCGATTGCCCCCCAGCATTTGCCAAGCTGCTGCGCGAGGCGCCGTTACCGCGTCCCAAGGGCGCGCGCGTGGTGATCGTCGGGGGCGGCTGGTCGGGGCTGACCATTGCCAAGTATCTCAAGCGCCACAATCCCGCCTTCGACGTGCTGCTGATCGACAAGCATCCGTCGTTCGTCTCGTTTCCTCTGAGCAATTCATGGCTGGCGGACCAGATCCAACTGGACTTTCTGAGTCACAGTTTCTTCGATGCCGCCAACAACCATGACTACCATTTCCTGCAGGCCACGGTGCTCGGCGTCGACCGCGCAGCACGCAAGGTGTACACCGATGCCGGTCATATCGCCTACCAGTACCTGGTGCTCGCCCCCGGCATCGATTACGACTACGCGCGTATCGGTGTCGACGATCCGGAACAGCAGGAGCTGCTGTTCCAGCGCTACCCCGGGGGCTTCGTGAGCGCCTCCGAGCTGCTGACGATCAAGCACAAGATCGAGGGCTTCAAGGGTGGCACCTTCCTGCTCAACGTGCCCAACGGCGACTACCGCTGCACTGCGGCCCCGTATGAGCGGGCCTGCATGCTGGCCGCGGTGTTCAAGAAGCGACGGGTCAGGGCCAAGATTGTGCTGCTCGACATGAATACCGGTATCAAGATAGAGAAGAACGGCTTCCACCGTGCCTTCGATGAGTTGTACAAGGACTTCATCGAGTACCTGCCGAGCTCGGAGATATCGGGTGTCGATCTGGACAACAAGACGCTGTCCACCGAGTTTGATGAATATCCGTTCGACGACGCGATCGTCTACCCGCCGATACGCGCCTCGCGCCTGATCGAGGAGGCCGGCATCGCGAACCCGGAGAGTCCGCAGAAAGCCGCGAACACCGACCCGTTTCGCTACCATGTGGTCGGGGACGAGCACGTCTACGTCACCGGTGACTCACGCGGCCAACCCTTTTCCAAGGGCGGACACACGGCTCATTCCGAGGGCAGGTACGTGGCGGAGGTGATCGCCGGTCACGCACTGGGCAAGGATGTCGCATGGCGTAGCCCGCAGACGATGTGCTTTTCCTCGGTCGACATCGACCCGCTGCAGGCGATGAGCATCATCACCTACTACAGGTTCAACACGCAGACCCGGCTGTTCGATTTCGACCGTACCCACATGATCGAGACCTGGGATGTCCAGGGTGGCCAGGCCAGTCTGGCCTGGGCCGAGGGTATGTATCGCGACCTGTTCTACCGTTGAGTAAGGTGGGGACGGGGTCGAATCAGTAACGCACGGCGGGCGTTTCAATGGGCAGGCCATTGGAGCGGGCGCTCAGGTAGTACTCCAGTAACCGCATCTCCTCGGAATCCGAGGGGAAGGGCTCGGCACGCATCAGGTCCATGCACTGGGTGATCCGCAGATTCAGGCTGGCCATCTCGCCCGGTCCGAGCCGATAGGCGGGAAAGCCATTGGTCTGCCCTTGAGAGATCTTCTGGCCTCGCACGTATTGCCCGGCGTAGACCGTGTGACAGACATGGCAAGACATGTCGATCAGTCCGTAGCGCGTCCGATAGAGCGCTTCCCCACGCTTGAGCAGGTCTTCGATCTCGGCGCCTTTTGTATCCACGCTCACAGGTACACCCTTGGCGCGATTCCGGACAAAGGTCTCCAGCGCGATCAGGTCGGGATGATTCACCGGCAGGGTATCGTCTGCGATACGCGATCGGCACGCGGCGATGCGGCCCTGGAGCGAGACGATCTTCCTGTTGTCGGCATCGTAGACCGGGTAGGCAGCGATCCGCTGCACGTCCAGTTTCTCGCCGGCCTCGCCATGACAGTCCGCACAGGACTCGCCGCTTGCGCTGAAGGCCGTGTTGAACAGTTTCGCTCCGGTCTCCACGGCGATCAGTCCGGGGTTGGCGAAGTCGTCATCCTGCATGGCGCGGGTTTCGTCCTTGATGAACGCATAACCCGACAACGGTTCGGCGGTCACGGACCGGGCCGGCGCTACGCCGAGCAGACTGACAATCATCAGTACCTTGACGTTCATCGCGATCACTGCATGGTCATGAGGAAGGCGATCACATCCTCGACCTGCTGGGCCGTCAGGAAGGTGCGCCCCCGGAATGCCGTTGCCGGGCGATGGATCTTGGCCGGATCACGGTAATAGCCGGGCATGATCGAGACCGGGTTGAAGGACTTGGTATCCACCACGCGCAAGCGGATGTAGCCCTCCGGATAGCGTGTGCCGATGCCCGCCAGCGACGGGCCAATGGTGCCGTAGGCCTCGACATCGCCGAAAGGCATGTTGTGGCAGGCGACACAGTTCCCACGGTTGCCATCGGTCGCGATGGCGCGACCGCGCCTGGCGTCGCCCTGCAAACCGCACAGGGGTTCGTCGATCCTGAGGTCGCTCTGCTCCCACTGACAGTAGGGTTCGATCGGCGGCATGGCCGGGGCGACCGGATCGGCGGCGGTTGCGATGCCCGTCGATGTCATACCGAGTAGCGCCAAAAAAGCGGCTGTTGGAGTTCGGTACATGCGCTCTCCATCTGTGGACCGGCGGACGACCCTGGCGATGGGCAGTCGGCGTTGCCTTGGTAGGGACGCCCGATTGTAAACCAGTGGACGCAGCAGGCCTCGACGCCGTCCGGCTTCCCGCCGCCGGGTGGTCCGTGATCGACCGCGCGACGGTCGCCGCGCCAGCCAGCCCGGCACTGCTCCTGGGCCGGATCGACCAGATCGGTGTCGCAGGCCGCCGGCGCTGATGCCCATCACCGACGACCGCCAGCCCCGTCGCTTCGTATCGTCCGGGTCGCAGATGTTCAGCGGGTTCGCCAGAAGGTCAGCAGATTATTCGCCTCGTCGACCAGGCTGAATCTGCCGCGGTCGCCCTGAAACCAGTATTTGCGCACCACGTCGGTGTCCGGGCTGTAGGCGATCAGACGCCGCCCGACCAGAAAAAACCGGCATTCACAGGACTGTCGGCCGTGACCCCAGATGCGTGCATGATTGCCGCGGATCTCGACCGTCTCGCCACCGCTACCCTGCCAATGGCCGGTCAGGTCCGGTTGAGCATCGTCATCGCTTCGCCGGCCGAATGCAGAAGAGGGTGGTGCCTGCCAGGCGTTGCCCCAGTGTGGCCAATATCCGGCAACTGCCCCGGCACCGGGCATGCCGTCAACGGAGGGCGCGATTGCCCAGGGCAGTTGTGGCGCATGTCCAAGGCCGCTGGCTGTCTGCCAGGGTGAGGCATACGGCGCCAGCCCATCGGCCGACAGCGGCCGTACGAACACAACCGTCAGCATGATCGTCAGCAGAGATCTGCGGGCCCACAACGAGGTGCGTCCGGAATTCGTGCGCATCCTGATGGCTCTCCGGGGCAACCAACCAGACCCCGCAACGACGCCATGCGTCTTGCGCAGGTTTGCTGTGCGCAGCGTGCGTTGGCCGTATGGCAATTGTCACTACGATACAACCAGGCGCAAAGGGTGACACTGATGTCCATCAAGGCGGGGCGCGGGGTGCAGATAGGGCATGCCGCGCAGCAACGCAGGCGCAAGCGTTTGCCGCATCTGTTTTCATTTGTTGTTTTGCAGCGGGTTGCACAGGTGTCTAAAGTGAATTCGAGAGAGGTTCGCTGCAGCGTGGTTACGGGATGAAGGTCGGACTCGTCAAAGAGATCAAGGACAAGGAAAATCGGGTCGGTCTGACCCCCGACGGTGTGCGCGCCCTGGTCGGCGACGGCCATCGGGTCTTCGTCGAGCGCGCAGCGGGAACGGGCTCCGGGTTTGGCGACGACGAATACGTCCAGGCCGGCGGCGAACTCGTGTCCACCTCACAGGCCTGGGACAACGACCTCGTCGTCAAGGTGAAGGAGCCGCAGCAGGTCGAGTATCCCTATCTGCGCGATCAGATATTGTTCACCTACCTGCATCTGGCCGGCACGACGCCGGTGCTGACCCGTACGCTGCTCGATCGGCGGACCACGGCGATCGCCTACGAGACCGTCGAGGACGACCATGGCGGCCTGCCGCTGCTGGCACCGATGAGCGGTGTGGCCGGCAACATGGCGGTTACGGTCGGTGGTTTTTATCTGGCTGCGTCGAACGGTGGCAAAGGTATGTTGCTCGGCGAGGTCATGGGGCGCTCCTACGGCAAGGTGGTCGTGCTCGGCGATGGCACCGTCGGTCGGCATGCGGCGCACGCGGCCGCGGGCATCGGCGCCGATGTCGTCGTGATCGGCCGCCATCCGGAGCGGGAAGCGAGACTGCGGCAGCAGCTTGCTTCGACGCTGCGCTATGTCGAGTCGGGTAGGGATGCGATCGCCGAACAGCTGCGCGATGCCGATCTCGTCGTTGGCGGGGTCCTGATCCGTGGTGCCAAAGCCCCCAGGCTGGTGACATCGGCGATGGTCGAGGCCATGCAGCCCGGCTCGGTGATCGTCGACGTCAGTATCGATCAGGGTGGCTGTGTCGAGACGTCACACCCGACCACGCACTCCGATCCGGTGTATCAGGTGTTCGGCGTGACCCACTACTGCGTCGCGAACATGCCGGGGGCCTATCCTCGCACCTCGACGCTGGCCCTGACCGAAGCGACGCTCCCGTATGTCCGGCGCCTGGCCGGTCAGGGTATCGATGCACTGCGCAACGACGCCGCCTTCGCCCGCGGTGTGAACACCTGTGCCGGGCAAGTCACCTGCAGCGCGGTCGCCGAAGACCTTTCGATGCAGGCGGACTACCGCGCATTCGCGGATATCCCCTGATGGGTCGCCGGTGGTCCTGTGCGGTCGGTCGTTGAGCGATCACCGGTGCTTGCCGGTCGATCGACAATCCGCAGGGACAGGGGCCTTGTGGAACGGCGCGGAACACGGGGGACGGGACGCCGGCGCATGATGGAGGGCCATGATGGTGGCGCAATACGATATCAAGGATGCGGGACTGGCTGCGTCGGGCATGCGGCGCATCGACTGGGCCGCGCAGGAAATGCCTGTCCTGCGGCAGATCGGTGAACGCTTCGCCGAAGAACGTCCACTTGAGGGGGTGCGCATCGGCGCCTGTCTGCATGTGACCACGGAGACGGCCAATCTGGTGCGCGTGCTGTCTGCCGGCGGTGCCAGTGTGTCCGTGTGCGCGAGCAATCCGCTGAGCACCCAGGACGACGTCGCGGCGGCGCTGGTGACGCATGATCAAGTGCCGGTGTTTGCGGTGCGCGGTGAAGACAAGGAACGCTATTACCGCCATATCAATGCCGTCATCGACGCATCACCGCAGATCACGCTGGATGATGGCGCGGATCTGGTCAGCGAATTACACCGCAATCGCCGCGAGATGCTGCCCGCCGTCTGCGGGGGTACCGAGGAGACGACGACTGGCGTTATCCGGCTGCGCGCGATGGCGTCCGAGCAGGCACTCGAATACCCGATCGTCGCGGTCAACGACGCGATGACCAAGCACCTTTTCGATAATCGCTATGGTACCGGCCAGAGCACCCTCGACGGTGTGATCAGGGCAACCAACATCCTGATCGCGGGCAAGACCTTCACCGTCGTGGGTTACGGCTGGTGCGGTCGCGGCATCGCGCGCCGTGCCCAGGGGCATGGCGCCCAGGTGGTCGTCACCGAGGTCGATCCGCTGCGCGCGCTGGAGGCGGCGATGGACGGTTACCGGGTGCTGCCGTTGAGCGTCGCGGCGGCCTGTTCCGATTTCATCGTCACCGCGACCGGCGACAAGCACGTCGTCGATGCCGCACACATCGCGGTCATGAAGGATGGTTGCGTGCTCGCCAATTCCGGTCACTTCAACGTCGAGATCAATATCCCGGCGCTCGAGGAGGTCGCGGTGGCTCAGAACCGGCCTCGTCCGGATGTCACCGAGTACCGGTTGGACGACGGTCGACGGATTCGCCTGCTGGCGGACGGGCGCCTGGTGAACCTCGCGGCAGCCGAGGGTCATCCGGCGGCGGTGATGGACATGAGTTTCGCCAATCAGGCGCTGTCCGTTGCCTACCTCTGGGCCGAACGCGGCCGACTCGACAACCAGGTACATGCGGTACCGCAGGCGATCGATGCGCAGGTCGCACGCCTGAAGCTCGCTGCGATGGGTATCGCGATCGACTCCCTGACGGACGAGCAGGTGAGTTATCTGGCGACGTGGCGGGAGGGGACCTGAGGACGGTCGTCAGTGGCCATTGACGTTTGATGGCGCAGCCGATTCGGCGGTTACGGCCGGACATCGACGCGCCTCCGGCTGGAGCGGAGGAACGGCGGACCCTTGGGGCCGGCGTGCGCCGCTTGACGGGTGCGGTGGGTCGAGAGAGGCTAGTTGCAGGCTGCTCCAAGGTGTAGGGCCGATGATTCGCTCGCGAGACCGCCGCCCGGCGGAAGTGAAGCGCCGGTGCAAGGTCAACTGATGTCCGGTTCGTACCCCGCAAAGGGTTTGTCATGTTGCGGGACCTGCAGAAGGTTCCGGGCGTGTATCGGGCTGCGATCGGCAACCGGAGTGCAGCTGCGATGATCCCGGACCCGGATACGTCGCCGCGCGACGATACCGCAGCGGTACTCGAGGTGCTCGGGCAGGAGCGCGCGTCGCAAGGCCCTGGCGCGCGTTGGCTGAGGATCCTCGGCGTGTCGGCCATCATCGCGCTGGCGTTGGCTGGCGCCCTGGTGTGGTCGCTGCGGGATGGACAGCAGGCGCCCGAGTACCTCACGCGCGAGGCACGGCGCGGCGACCTGGTCGTGACGATCTCGGCGACCGGGCACCTGCAGCCCACCAACCAGGTGGATGTCAGCAGCGAGCTGTCCGGCATCGTCGCCAGCGTCGAGGTGGACTACAACACCCGGGTCCAGGCGGGCGACGTCCTGGCCCGGCTCGACACCGACAAACTGCGTGCGCAGGTCCTGCAGTCGGAGGCGAGCCTAGCGGCCGCACAGGCCAAACTCCAAGAGGCCGAGGCCACGGTGCTGGAGACAGCAGTGAAGCTGCAACGCTGCGTCAGGCTGGTGGCCAACAAGCTGTGCAGTGAGGACGAGGCGGATACCAGTCGCGCCGCGAACAAGCGGGCGCTGGCCGCCAAGGCGAGCGCTGCGGCCCAGGTCGCCGAGGCCGGCGCCCGGCTCGAGGTCGACCGGACGAACCTGGAAAAGGCCGCCATTCGATCGCCGATCAACGGCATCGTCCTGGTCCGTGCCGTCGATCCCGGGCAGACCGTGGCCACATCGCTGCAGGCGCCGGTTCTGTTCGAGTTGGCCGAGGACCTGTCGCAGATGGAATTGCATGTCGACGTGGACGAGGCCGATGTCGGCCAGGTTGCCGAGGGACAGGCCGCCACCTTCACGGTGGATGCATTTCCCGATCGTGCCTTCGCCGCGCAGATCACCCAGGTGCGCTTCGGTGCGCACGAGGTCGACGGGGTCATCACCTACGAGACGGTGCTCAGCGTGGACAACAAGGACCTGTTGTTGCGTCCCGGCATGACGGCAACGGCCGAGATCGTCGTCAAGCGACTGGCCGATGCGCTGCTGGTTCCGAATGCCGCATTGCGCTTCGATCCCGAAAAGCGGACGAATGCACCGGAGTCCCGCAAGGGCAGCCTGCTGAGCCAGATCATGCCGCGTCCGCCTCAACCCAGGCGGGAAAAGCAGGCGGAGAAGACCGCTACCGACCGACAGCGCGTATGGGTCCTGCGCGACGGCGTGCCTGTCCCGACAGCGGTGAAGACCGGTGTCAGCGACGGTCTGTGGACCGCGGTCAGCGGTGGCGACATCCGGGCGGGGACGCCGCTGGTGGTCGACATCGCGAAGTCGGAACGCTAGCCGGACCATGATCCCGCCGAACACCGCGACCCAAGCACAGATCGAGCTGCGGGGTGTCACCAAGGTCTACGGACGGGGTGCCGCGACGATGCACGCACTGCGGGGTATCGATCTGCGTATCGAGCGCGGTGAATTCCTCGCGGTCATGGGGCCCAGCGGTTCGGGCAAGTCGACCTGCATGAACATTCTCGGTTGTCTCGACGTGCCGACGGCCGGCACCTATCGTTTTGCGGGCGTCGACGTGGGTGCGCTGTCGTCCGATCAACGCGCCCTGTTGCGCCGTCACTATCTCGGTTTCGTCTTCCAGGGGTTCAATCTGTTGAACCGGACCTCGGCGCTGGAGAACGTCGAATTGCCATTGATCTACCGCGGCATTCCGGCAGCCAGACGACACGCGATGGCGATCGAGGCACTGCGCCAGGTCGGGCTGGAGGCCTGGAAAAGGCACGCGCCGTCCGAACTCTCGGGCGGTCAGCAACAGCGTGTCGCCATTGCGCGCGCGATCGTCACGCAGCCCAGCGTACTGTTGGCCGACGAACCCACCGGCAACCTCGATTCGGCGCGCAGCCGCGAGATCATGGAACTGCTGAAGTCGTTCAACCGGGAGCGGGATCTGACCGTGATCATGGTGACTCACGAACCCGAGATGGCCGGCTACGCGACACGCATCGTGCAGTTCGTCGACGGCAGGGTGGCCGGCGACGACGTCAACGGGGAGCCTGTCTGATGCTGTGGAATGCGCTGCTGCTGGCGCTGCGCGAGATCCGACGCAACATGCTGCGATCGTCGCTGACGATCCTGGGTATCGTGATCGGGGTCGCCGCGGTCATCGTCATGGTGACCATAGGCCGCGGTGCGACGATCCAGGTCACCGAACAGATCGCCAGCCTCGGCAGCAACCTGTTGATGATCACGCCCGGCCAAAGGATCGGCATGGGGCAGCGTTCCTCCGCCCCGGCGTTCGAAGCCGCCGATGCCGAGGCGGTGGCCCGCGAGGTGGGCAACATCGCCAGCGTGGCACCCTCGGCGACCAAGGCGATCACTGCCGTTGTCGGCAACAAGAACTGGTCCACGCGGGCGACCGGTATGGACAACCGATATTTCGACGTCGCCAACTGGCAGATCGCTGCCGGCCGCCGCTTCAGCGACGTCGAGCTGCACGCCGGCAGGGCGGTGTGCGTGCTTGGCGCGACCGTCGTCAAGGAGTTGTTCGGCACACAGGACCCGCTGGGCAGCAAGGTGCGACTCGAGAAGTTCTCGTGCCAGGTCGAGGGCGTGCTCGCGGCCAAGGGACAGTCGACGATGGGAAGCGACCAGGATGACCTGATCCTTGTGCCGCTGCGCACCTTTCAACGTCGCATCGCCGGCAACCAGGATGTCAACCTGATCCAGGTGTCGCTGCAGAACGGCGATGCCGCCGCGCAGACCGCACAGGACATCACGCGCCTGCTGCGCAAGCGCCGGCATATAGCGGCCGCCGAGGACGACGATTTCTCGGTCCGGGACCTCGAGGAGATCGCAAAGATGCTCACCGGCACGACCAAGGTGCTGACCGCGCTGCTTGGGGCCGTCGCGGCGGTCAGCCTGCTGGTCGGTGGCATCGGCATCATGAACATCATGCTGGTGTCGGTCACCGAGCGTACGCGCGAGATCGGCATCCGGCTGGCGATCGGTGCGCGCGAGAAAGAGGTGTTGATCCAGTTCCTGGTCGAGGCGATGGTATTGTCCTGTTTCGGTGGCGTGATCGGCGTGATCCTCGCGATGCTCGGTGCCTTCGGGCTGTCGCGCCTGTTGCAGGTGCCATTGGTGTTCGATCCCGCGATCGTGCTGATCGCGTTCCTGTTCTCCGCGCTGATCGGCGTGCTGTTCGGCTATTTCCCCGCACGCAAGGCGGCCCGGCTCAACCCGATCGACGCACTGCGGCACGAATGACGCGACGGTGTCCGTTCCCGGTTCTACCCGCATGGAAAACGCCTGCGGTCGGCGCTGGACCGAAAAAAAACCGACCTCTAGACTTCATCGACTGCCCTGATCCCGAGGTGAAATCATGAATCGGCTCAATATCGCGTTGCTGTCACTGTCCCTGTTTGCCGGTTCGGCAGTTGCCGCCGAGCAGTACATGACGGTTCCGGTGGAGGCGAGTGGAACGGTGACGGCGTATGTCGATGTGCCGACGGGGTTCGATTGCCATGTCGCCATTCCGGATGCCCCGACGGCCTTCTGCGCCGGGCCGGGGAACATCGTCTACCATCTGCGCACCGTCAGCACGGTGCAGGGCGTCGTGGATCCCGACCGGTATTTCGAAGAATTGATGCAACTGGCCACCTCGGCATCGAACGTGCGGATACTGGCACGCTACGCGATACCCGAGATATCGCAATACCGACTGCAGCGCGACGCACCGCTGCTGTTCCTGCGCGGACAGCAGGTCTACACCTACGGGTTGGATTCCACAGACCCGGACAAGAACGAAACCGGCGTATCGGCGATCGTGATCTCTATTTTTCCGAACAATGGCGCGCCGATGTCGATCGTCGACGCCTATGGCATCACGCTGCCGTCTTCGGTCGTCGACGATCTGGGGCGCCTGCGTCGCGAGCTCGTCGCGTTCGTCAACTCCTACCGATACGACGAGCAATGGGTGCAGCTGGCAAACGCTCAGACGGTCCAGTTCGAAGGCAACCTCAGCGCGCGTGAAAATGCCTTCTACAGCACCCAGCGGCGTATTCATCAAAACAATATGGATGCGCTGGACCAGAGCTACAACGCCTACCGTGATCGGAGCGCCGCAGCCGAGCGGATGCAGCAAGGCACCGTCAGCGCGATACACGAGAGGCAGCAGCTGATCAATCCGGCGACGGGCGCCCGCTACGAGGCCGACGGCTATTACGATTACAACTACGTCAATCCGAACGATCCCGGGATGTCCGTGCGCACCAACGACCCGCTCTGGGATCCGAATCTGAACACCCAGCAGGGCGAGTATTACGAGCGGCTGGAAAACTACGCGCCTTCGAACTGGTGAATGGGTTGCTGCGGGCGTCTCCCGGCGGCGACTGCGCAGACCGGTGCGTGCTGGCCTGGCCGTTGCCGTGCGACCCCGGCGGATCGGCGCCCTCCCGCCGCGCATTGCGCAGCCGGGGATCGACGCCGCCGATCGTCAGGCGCTAAGGGACGACGTCGATCGGGGCCGCCGCCGTCGAGCGGTGCTCGACCCGGCCGATGACCGCGGCGTGCGGGTAGCCCGATCGGTGCAATGCGTCCAGACACGCGGATGCCTTGTCCGCAGAGACCGACGCCAGGAGCCCGCCCGCCGTCTGCGGGTCGAACAACAGCGGATAACGCGGCTGGGTGCTCAGGGTGTCCGGGTTGCGCACCGCCCGGCGCAGGCGCAGGTTCTGTGGCTGCAGCGACGAGAGTATCCCAGCGGCGACGGTCTGCTCGGCGCCTTCGAGCAGCGGTATGGCCTGGAGTTCGAGTCGCACGTCGACCTCCGAGGCGCGGGTCATCTCGACCAGATGTCCGAGCACGCCGAACCCGGTGACATCGGTACAGGCGGTCGCCCCCCATCGGTGCAGCTCTGAGGCCGCCCCCTGGTTGGAGACCAGCATCGACTGTATCGCGCCATCCACCCAGGGGCCCCTGGCCTTGCCGCGCATGTCCGCGGCAAACAGCGTACCGGTGCCGATCGGTTTGGTCAGGATCAGGACGTCGCCGGCCCGCATGCCGCCCTTGCGTAACAGGGTGTCTCTCGCGATCAATCCGTTGACCGTCAGGCCGAAGGCCAGTTCGGCACCCTCGCTGGAATGGCCACCCGCGAGCACGGCCCCGGTCGGTGCCAGGGTATCCAGGGCGCCGCCGATCAGATCCGCCAGCGTCTGCTCGACGATGCGTTCCCGGCCATAGGGCACCGTCGCGATGGCCAGTGCGGATTGCGCCTCGGCACCCATCGCGAAGAGGTCGCCGAGGGCGTGGTTGGCGGCAATGCGCCCGAAGGTGTACGGGTCGTCGATGAAGGCACGGAAGTAGTCCACGCTCTGCACCATCAACCGGCCCGGGGGTACCTCGAAGACCGCCGCGTCGTCGGGTGAGTCCAGGCCGATCAGCACATCGTCGCGGCGCTGCGGCGGCAGCCGGTTGATCACCCGGCTGAGCACGGTGCTGCCGACCTTGGCGCCGCACCCACCGCAACGCATCGCCAGCGTGGAGAGCTCGCGGATCGCGTCTGCATCGGCGATGCCGGCCAGGTCCGGTCCGGTGTCGTGCGCCATCTCCGGCAGTTCGTTGAACCGTCGCATGAAGCGACGATCGATCCAGTCCTTCCAGGTCCACAGCAGTCGGCCCTCCCAGGACCAGTTGCCGCGCGAGGCCACCGCATAGGCGTCACCGGTGCTGATCAGGCCGAGGAAGTTTTTCTGCGGACGATAGGGCCTGAGGGGGCGACCGGCCGCCGCGCGGCGCAGGTTCTCGGCCAGGACGGGGCCCTGGCGCACCGCGAACACCCCGGACTTGGGCCGTGGATCGGGCATGCTGGCCACGTCACCGGCCGCAAACACCTCCGCGTGGGAGATCGAGCGCAGTGTAGGGTCGACGGCGACAAAGCCCTCGGCATCGACCGCGAGTCCCGACTGCCCGGGCCACGCCGGCGCCGCGGCGTTGGTGACCCAGAGCACCGCATCGGCGGGGAGAAAGGCGCCGCCTTCGATGTGCACGCCGGCGGGTTCGACGGCGACCACCTTGCTGTCGAGGTGGATACCGATCCCGCGCTCACCCAGCACGCGCCGGAAGCGGCGGCGCACGCCGGCGTTGTGGGTGGAGAAGATCTCCGGACCGTCCGTGACCAGCGCATAGTGCAGACGTGCCACATCGTCGCCCCGGTCGCGCAGCAGGCCGGTCAGGCGATGCTGGGTGGACAGTGCCAGTTCCACGCCACCGGCACCGCCGCCCACGACCAGTACGCGGAACGCTCCCCGGCTGCCCAGTACCCGCGCCTGCAAGCCCTCCCAGTCGCGCAGCCAGCGGTCGATCGGCTTGACCGGCAGGGCGTGTTCGAGCGCACCCGGCACGTCGAGGGTGCGCGGACGGGAGCCGGTGTTGATCGACAACAGGTCATAGGGCACGGGCGGGCGGCCTGGGACATGGACCAGGCGCTCGTTGAGATCCAGCCCCTCGACCTCGCCGTGGTACAGCCGTGCGCCGGCGAAACGTGCCAGCGGCCCGAGGTCGATATGCACGTCGTCACAGTCGTAGTGACCGGCGATCAGGCCCGGCAGCATGCCCGAGTAGGGCGTCTGGATGTCGCGGGTGATCAGGGTCAGGCGGACACCCGGCAGGGGTTTCATGCCGAACATGCGCAGTACCGAGACATGCGCGTGGCCGCCGCCGACCAGCACGATGTCCTTGATGACCGGGACATCAGTCTGCATCGGCGCCCCCGGTCTGCAGCAGGTGGAGGCTGAACAGCCGGTCGGCATCCACCCAGACGGTGTCGGTGGTGAAGCCGGCCCTTGCGGCCAGGGCGCGGAACTCCGCGACGCTGTACTTGTACGAGTTCTCGGTGTGGATGGTCTCGCCCCCGGCAAAGTGGAAGCTGTGGCCCCGCACGGTCACCTGCTGCGCCACGCGAGAGACCAGGTGCATCTCGATGCGACCCTCGGCCTCGTTGTACAGGGCCTTGTGCCGCCACCGGCAGAGATCGAAATCGGCACCCAGTTCGCGGTTGATCCGTGCGAGCAGGTTCAGGTTGAACGCCGCGGTGACGCCCTGGGCGTCGTCGTAGGCCGCCTCCAGTACCGCCCTGTCCTTTTTCAGGTCCACGCCGATCAGCAGCTGACCGCCCGGGCCCACCATGTCGGCGATCATGCCGAGGAAATCGACTGCGTCCTCCGGATCGAAGTTGCCGATACTCGACCCCGGGAAGAACGCCAGGCGCCGGCCTTCCGGGCTGTCCGGCGGCAGTGTCATCAGACGGGTGAAATCGGTGCAGGCCGCATGCACTTCCAGCCAGGGGAATTCGCCGGCGACCTGCTGCGCCGCCATGCGCAGGTGATCGCGCGCGATATCCATGGGTACATAGGCACAGGGCTGCAGGCCCTCGAACAGGATGCGTGCCTTGGTGCAACTGCCACTGCCGGGCTCGACCAGCAGATGCCCGGTGCCGGCCCTCGCGGCGATCTCGTCCGCATAGGCACGCAGCATCGCCGTCTCGGTGCGCGTGGGGTAGTACTCGGGCAATTCGGTGATCGCGTCGAATAGCCGTGATCCCTCGGTATCGTAGAAGTACTTGGGCGGGATCGATTTGTGCGTGCGCGACAACCCGGCCAGCACGTCTGCCGCCAGGTCGTCGGCGGTCGGGCGAAGATCGTGGAAACTGACCGAAGCCCTGCTCATGCGGATGTCTCCCGCCGGGGGTGATGCGGCCGGGTACCCGACTCGGTCTGTCGCGGCGAAAGGGCGTCGTCGTTCATCGACCTACAACGCGCAGGTGCGGAAGCCGGCAAAGACGTCGTTGCGCTCGGCGCCGTAGTAGGTGCGCCAGGTATTGCGGATCATGCGCCCGCGGGTGGTCCAGGCCCCGCCGCGCAATACCTTGGTGTTGCCGAACAGCGGCTGGGAATAGTCCTGGTACATGTCGGGTGTGAAACCCGGGTAGGGGAGAAAGGTATCCTCGGTCCACTCCCAGGCATTGCCGATCATCTGTCGGCAGCCGAATGCACTGTCGCCTGCCGGCAGCGCGCCGACCGCGATGGTCCCGAGCGCGCGGCCGTCCAGGTTGGCCAGGTGCGGCGCAGGCATCGCGTCGCCCCAGGGATAGTGCCGTTTGTCGTCTGACAGACCGCCATGGCCGTCCGGCTGGCCCGCCGCGGCGACCTCCCATTCCAGTTCGGTCGGCAGACGCCGCCCGGCCCAACGGCAGTAGGCGCGGGCCTCGTGCCAGCACACATGGATCACGGCGGCATCGGGCTGCAGTGTCTCCCAGCGGTCGAAACGTCGCAGCTCCCAACGGCCGCCGACACGTCGCCAGTAGCGCGGGCAGTCCAGCCCGGAGTGCTGTAGCCAGGCCAGACCCGCCTCGTCCCAGAACCGCGCATCCCGGTAACCGTCGGCGTCCACGAAGGCCGCGTACTCGGCATTGCTGACCGCCGCGCGGGCGATCGCGAAGGGTCGCACCTCGACCGGGTGGGCCCATTTCTCGTTGTCGAACACGAAGCCCTCTTGAGGCGTGGCGCCGAGCATGAAGGTCCCGCCGGGGATCTGCGCGTCCCCCGCCAGCCGGCCCTGCAACCACTCCGCGGCGGCCGTACCGCCGATGTCCGGTGTCGGGTATTCGAGCGTCTGGCGCGTGTAGGTGAATGCCTCGGTGTGCATGTCCTCGTGGTAGATCGCGTACTCGAGCAGGTAGTCACGCCTCGGGTCGGGGCCATCCTGCTCGACATGGCGGCGCACCCGGTCGTGTACCTCGCGCATGTACGACAGGGTCTCGTCCAGGCCGGGCAGCGGCAGGTCCCAGCGGTCATCGTGGGCAATCGTGATGGAATCGTAGAGGCCGTCGACCGATTCGAAGACGGGCTCGAGGCCCAGGTGCCGGCGCAGTATCCAGTACTCGTAGAAGTAGGCGGTGTGCCCGATCTCCCAGCGTAGCGGGTTCACGATTGGCAGCCTTGGCCCCATCAGCTGCGCCGCATCCAGCCCCTCGACGAGCGCGAGCGTGCGCTGGCGGGCGTCTTCCATGCTGTCGATGAGGCGCTGCGACATAGGACGATGATGGCCAGACGAAATGGCGTGCTATGGTGACAAGGATACCCTGGAATGTCACATGAACATCAGGCTGGTCACCCCCGCACCGCGCGGCTCGCGCGCCGGCAACAGGGCCTCGGCGAATCGTTGGGCCGCGATCCTGCGTCGTCTCGGGCACCGCGTCGAGGTATCCACGGACTACCACGGCGAACCGGCCGACCTGATGGTGGGCCTGCACGCCTGGCGCAGCGCGCAGGCGATCGCACGGTTTGCCGCCGTGTACCCTGAACGGCCCCTGGTGGTGGTACTGACAGGAACCGACGCCTATCGCTTCATCCACAGCCACCGCGAGACCACCCTGGCGTCGCTCGATGTCGCCGATTTCATCGTCGGGCTGCACCCGCTGGTCGGCGATGTCCTGCCGGAACGTCTGCGTGGGAGGTTGCGCGTCATCGTCCAGTCCGCCCGCCCGCTGCGGCACCGGCAACCCGCACGACGTAGTTTCCGCGTCTGTTTCGCCGGGCACCTGCGCGAGGAGAAGGACCCGCTGCGACCGGCGCTGGCGGTACGGAACCTGCCTGAACACAGTCGAATTAGGGTGGATGCCTATGGTCGGGCCCACACCGAAGACTGGGCGGCAGCGGCCAGGGAGGAGATGCGCATCAACCCGCGCTACCGCTGGCACGGTGAGATTGCACATGCCGCGTTGCGGAAGGTCTACGCGCGCTCGCATCTGTTCGTGCTGCCTTCCGTGATGGAAGGTGGAGCGAACGTGATCTCCGAGGCGGTGATGGCGGACCTGCCGGTGATCGCGTCGGACATCGACGGGTCGGTGGGACTCCTGGGGGCGGACTACCCCGGTTACTACCCGGTGCAGGATGCCGACGCCCTGCGCGAACGCCTGTTGCGCGCCGAGTCGGACGTCGCGTACTACGCGCAACTCGAGGCCGCCTGTGCCGCGCGGCGCCACCTGTTCAGCGCGGAACGGGAGCAGGCCGGTTGGGGCGAACTATTGCAAGAGATCCAGGCGGCGGACGCGGTCTAGTTCGCGGCTGCAGCGCCGTTCGCGGAAAGGGATCACAACGCGAGTGCGCGCCAGCGGTTGTGCCGGCCGGAAGAACCCGGTCGGTGCCCGTGTGCCGCCGTGCTGCGCCTTTTGTCGTCTGCGCCCGCCCGGCAACCCGGCGGCGTTCCGGGCGGTGAAATCGCGCCCTTGCATGCCCTTTTCCTCTAGCCCCGGGAGGTTCAGGTGGCGGGCTTCAGGCGGCCATGTCCACCGCAATCCCCCACCCGGTTTCGCGCATGACATAAACCCCGGCAGGGGTTTCTGTTCCTATGATGCGCATCAATGGCAGTTCGGGAACCGCTGCTGGTTTTTCTATTAGAGGTACCGCAAACACGGTGCGTGCATCCGTCTGGGGATGGTGCCTGCGGAGGACACGCAGCGGACTCTGACGGTCGGTCGTGCATCGGCAACGACCGGGCTCGAAGGGCGTGCCGGTCGGGATCCGGTTCGAGGTCCTGCGACACGCAGACGGCAACGCGGCGACCCGGTGGCACCGGTGCCGCAAGGAGCGGCGTCGACTCTCCCGACAGCATGAACGCCCGCGCAACGGAGGCACGGAAAGATGCAAGGCAATGGATTCAGCGTGCGGGGCCGGGTGGTCCTCCTCGAGGACAGGACCGGCGTGTTTGGTTTGACCGTCGTGGTCTACGACAAGGATCACCTGTTCGACGACAGGCTGGGCTCGACGATCACGAACGACGAGGGTGAGTTCGTCGTGCCGTATCGGGAATGGGACTTCCGCGACTTCGTCGAGAAGAAACCCGATCTGTACATCAACGTGCTCGACCACAACGGACATCTGGTCTACAGCTCCGAAAACGCGGTGCTGTGGGATGCCGACCGCGTTACCGATTTCTCCGTCACGATACCCCGTGCAAAACTCGACAGGCACCTCAGGGAAATGCACCACCTGGCGCGGCTCTCTGGCGGTATCGTCGCGCAGGACAAGCTCGATACCATCGATCGCGCGGTCGCATTGCTGGATAGGCGGGGGATGATCGGCCATGACACGCCACTCGGGTCACGGCCTTTCGGTCACGGCGGGCCGGCACCGATCCCGTTCAATGCCTGGTACTGTCCGGCACCCGACATCTTCGTATTCGGCGACATCCTGGAGATCGCCTGGGGCGTGATCGAGAACGATCCGCGCGCGATCCTGGAATATGTCACGATCCTTGAAACGATCATCCATCGGCAGAAGGTCCGCAAGCCCGAGCAGTTCGCGGCGGCCAGTGCGCGCTGGCGGACCAATGCCGCCCCTGAACCCGAATCCCTCGGCAAGCTGCTGGCCGCCAAACAGCGTGCCCTGGGCGCGGGTCCGTCGGAAACACTCATCGAGAAGGAGCGTTATCTGCCGTTGATCGCGGCGTCGATTCTCGCCGCCAAGGGTGACCGCGCCGTTGCGAACCGTTATGTCGGTGTCACCCTCGGCGCGATCGGGGCACTCGGACAGATGGATGCGATCTATCGCGCGGCGAGGAACGCGCTGCGCAGCAACCCGGGCGGCATCGGATCGCTGCGCAACCTGCTCGGATTCGTCGGTGGTACCTGTGGCCCCGACGACGGCCCGATGCCGTGGCCGGTCGACCCGGAAGACATCTTCGACGTCGACGATATCTGGCGCATCGAGAAATGGTTCTGTACCGCGGAGATGGACCGCGCGATGCACAGCGGGGGCTTGAGCGGGGGTTCGTACGAGATCCACGATGTCGACTGGAGCGACGGGTGCCCCGGATCGCCGATCGTGATCACCGGCGAGAATTTCACGGGCATGTTCCCAAGCCGCAACCGGGTGCTGTTCGCGGATCGCTCCGGTTGGGGCACCGTGGAGGCCGCGCCGGTCGACCCGGACGTCGACTGGACCGATACACGTATTCAGGTGCCACTGCCGGCGGAGGCCGGACCCGGACCGATCAGCCTGCGTATCATCGGCGGCTTCGCGACCGCCTGCGGTTCGGCCGTGGAGGTCTACCGCAGAGGACGCGGCGCCACTTTCGATTTCGCCGGCGGCGCCGCCTATATCAGGCACTTCACCGCCGACGGCGAGCGCGGTAACGTGCGGGTCGATGCCGGCGATACCGTGCATCTGCGTTGGGTCGTGGTCCCGGAAGATGCGAGCGTCGACCTGTCGATCGACCAGGACGGCGTCGTGACCCCGCACAGTGGCCTGGATGCCGAAGCCGGTCTGGATGTGTCGATTCCGGCGGGACGGCCGAGCGTCACGGTCTGCACATTGACCGCCGACAACGCCTGCGCGGAGGCGGCCGCGGTACGCGAGATCCGCTTGAATGCCTATGTCGATCCTGCACTGAGCGTCGCCGGTATCGAGGCCACCCAGGCGATTCAACGCTTCAACATCATCGGCGACCTGTCGGCGAACAACAGCGTGCGCCTGGCGCAGGGCAAAGGCACCCTGGTGCGCGCCTATGTGGATTCCGGTCGGCGCGACGGTTTCGACGAGGGCGACGGACCCAATGTGCAGCCGCGCGTGACCGGCCAGCTCGCGGTGACCGATCTCGATTCCGGCACCGTGGACATGCTCAGTCCGGTCAACCCGACGGGCGACACGATGGCGCGTCCGGCGGCGAACATCGTTCGCGACGATCTCGAACATTCGCTGAATTTCCGCATCCCGAGCCATCTGGCGGTCGGGCGCAAAGAGCTGCGTACCTTCATCGAGAGCACATCGCCCTATGGAGAGCCTTACACGACCGAGGACGCCATCGAGGTCTCGTTCACCGCGATGGGCGAACTCAAGCTGCTGCGCATCCTGTGTACCGACAATATCACCGGCAACGTACCGACCGTCGCGGGTTGGGGCATCGGACACCAGGGAACACGCACGCGTTACCCGCTGGCGCACGACGGTTTCCCGATCTATACCGCACCGGGCAATACGACGATCTCGACCAACGAGGACCTGACGACGTCGGCCGGTTGGGACAACCTGCTCGATGATCTGGACGATATCGCCGACGACTACGAAGACATCGGCCAGGTCTGGTGTATGACGGTACCCGACGACAGCACCTATCAATGGAACGGCCTCGGTACCAGCGGTGGACATCCGCGTTTCATCTGCAAAGAGTCGCTGGCAGCATCTTTCCCACACGAGTTGGGTCACACCCAGGGCGTGGGTCATTCCGGTTGCGACACCTGTGTGGGCTGCGCGGGTTCGCCGGCCGCGGGCAGCTATGACAGCCGGCTGCCGACCAGCGCGCAGTACGACGAGACCGGCGTGGATGTCTACGCCTACGAGGCGCTGGCCGCCGGGCATGGCGATCTGATGTCGTACTGCGATGGCCCTGGCGGCGACCGACAGAAGCGTTGGCCGTCGGTCGAGTTCTGGAACATCCTGTTCGATCGGTACAGCTAGGGAGGGGCTATGAACATGGCAGACCAAAAAACGCAACCTGTCCTCTATTGGACGCTGCGCGGCCGCCTCTCGCCAGACAACCGGCTGGCGTGTCGCCCCGGCCTGCTCACGTCGCATCCACCACAGGCGACGTTCGACGAGGCGGTCGGTGATCTGCGCATCGAACTGCTCGACAGGCAGGGTCGACTACTGGTGCAGCAGAAGGTACCGACGGCTCAGTACTGCCCGGAACAGCCGGAAGCGATCCCGGATGTCGCGGTGTACGTCAAGGTCCCCTTCCACCCGGAAACGCGGATGATCCGCCTGTGGCGTGGTGACGTGCTGGTCAGGGAATGGCAACGCCCCGAGTCATCGCCGGTGATCGAGGATCTGTCGGTCAAGCGCGACCAGGGCCGCGTCCGGCTGGCATGGCGCGCACATCACCCGAGCGGTGCGCCGATGGAGTACTTCGTGCGTTTCAGCACCGACGGTGGGCGGACCTTCAACCGCCTCAGCCGTCGTCTCGATGCAACCGAGTATGCCGTGGACGAGACGCAGCTGCCGGGAGGCAAGGGATGGATCTTCGAGGTCGGTGCGACCGACGGTGTCAACACCACCACGTCGGATTCGGCACCGCTCGATCTCCCCGAGGCACCGCCGAAGGTCGAGATCGCCAGTCCGCCCGATGGGGCCTCGATCGTGCACGGCGCCACGGTGTTGTTCAGCGGCGAGGTCGTGGCGTTCATCGGACAGTCTGTCGATGTGCAGTCGATTACGTGGACGTCGGATCGTGACGGCAAGCTGGCCGATCGGTTCGTCTTCGAAACCGACCAGTTGTCGCCGGGAATCCACAGGATCGAGCTGGAGGTGGTCGACGGTCACGGAAGAACGCTGGGCACGCACATTTCGATCGACGTGGCGAAGGGTTGATGGCCCCCGGCCTCGGTTGAATTGACGCCCGTCGTCCCGCACGCAACGCTGTGGAATGAGTGAGTGCGCCGCGGTGGGGACGGTGTCTGTCAGTGAATGCAGCGAATGGACACCGTGGCGACGATCGCGCGCGTCCTCCGATGCATGATGCGAAGGCGCGGTTTCGGTTCGAAGCGTATCCCCCGATGCCGACATAACGAACGGTTGTCTCGAGGAACGGTGTTCCCTGTTGCGTCATGCTGCCGCGGTCCCCAGGCGGTACTCGTGGTGACCAGCGCGCTACCACGGCAATACATCGGTTTTCTATTGACAGGCATCAATAGGGCGCGATTTTGAGGCGCCTATGATCAAAATGCAGTATCGAAACTGCATCGATTAATCGATCGACCCGCAAGGTGTCGCTCATGTGGTGCCAACAAACAGTACACGCCATGTCGGTGGTTGCGCTGTCGCACAGTGCGGACGCCGTCGCGCGGGTGCCACGCGACGTCCCGGAGGGTCCCGCCGTCCCGACAGCGGTTGACGCTGATCTTCCTGTCCCTCTGTACGGCGACGGTTTCGATGCCGCAAACCCTGTTGCGCCTTACCCTTTCCCGTTGGACAAGAGAAAAGTTGTCGAATGCGACAGCAACCGCCTCGGCGCCGTGTCTGTGGGCCTGTTCACTGTCCCCGATCACACGATCCCACCAGGTTGCATTGCAGATGCCGCCTTTGTCGAGATGCCCGTTGCCGATCGAATGAGGGTTAGAGCGCGATCAACGAGTGTGTGCGCTGCTGACGGTGACGTGCCTGTGCCGACGACTCAATACGTCGACACCGTCTGTCAGTGATCTAGAGGAGGTGATCTGTGATGACTACTCACGCATTTACGAAGAACAAAGCATCTCTGTGGGTGGCGTTCGTTGCGACATGCGCAATGCTGCTGGTGTCCATGGGTGCGTTTGCCGCGACACGAGCGGTGCCAACGAAAGACGTGGATGAACCGGGGCGTGATCCGTACAACGTGACCGTGGAGTTTTCGAGAACCGGATGTCTGCTGAATTGCTCACGTCTCGAGGTATTCGATGAAGACATCGTACTGATGGACGCACCCGCCGTTCCGGACGGCAAGCGATTGGTCGTGACCTGGGTGTCCGCGTCGCTGCCGTCGAGTTCGAGCGTCAACTCGATTGCGTTTCAGAGTTCGAGAATCATCGCCAATCAACGCGCCATCTGGCAGTTTCACGGGCCTTTCTTTCAGGCGGGAAACTCCGGCAGCCTGCGGGGTATGAGCAGTGGCGCGTTCTTCACTGTCGAACCCTTGGAGTCGCCGCACATCCGCTTGAGCCTCGGTAACCCGAACAACGTGTTTGGCAGCATCTCCATCGGCGGTTATCTGATCGACGCCGAGAACTAGGCATCGTCGATACGCCGGGGTATTTGGCGCGCCAGTGTGACGGCCGGTGCTATCGAAGGGTTCGGTCACGGCTGGTGGCATCCGCCAACACGCCATGAGGCGTGTTCCCGAAGGCTGGCAACGAGGTCGTTGCCAGCCGCACGCGCAAGCGAAACCTGCCGGGCCGGCTTCACCGGCTGGGTGATCGGCTTTCAGGGGCCTGCGGAGGCATCGGTGCCGCGCAGGGATTTTGCGCGCCGTCGGCGCAACACGCGGTAGACGCCTTCTATGCCTGTCGAGGCACCGAGCATGGCGACCAGTATCAGGATCTTCAGCGGCGTCTGCATCTCGGTCTGCCACAGCAAGGCGATCAACGCTATCAGGCAGGCGAGCGCGCCCAGCCACGACAGCCAGCGCAGACTGCCGGTGTGTCCGGCGAGACGCGCATTCGCGATGTTTACCGCCGTGAAGATGAGCAGAAAGCCCGAACTGCCGATCGTGGCGATGCTGTTGAGATCGAGCGAATTGGCCGCAACGAGGGTGAAGCCGGTCGTAATGAGCAGGCCCACAATCGGCTTGCGCCAGACCTTCTCTTCCAGCACTTCGGGCAGTTCGCCCTCCTGGGCGATGATGTAGCTAAGGCGTGCGGCTCCATAAAGCGTGGCATTGATCGCCGATGCGGTGGACAGCAGTGCGGCGATCGCGATCAACGAAAAACCGGCATTGCCGAGGAAGGGCTCTGCCGCGGCCGCCAGTGCATAGTCCTTCGCATCGACGATCGATGCCACTGGCAGGTTGCCTACCGTGACGACCGCGACCAGAACATACAGCGCAATGACAAACAGTACGGCCGAGTAATAGGCGCGCGGCAGTGTCTTGCCTGGGTCCCTCGTGTCTTGCGCCGCGTTGGCGATCAGCTCAAAGCCCTCGTAGGCAAGAAAAATAATAAAGCCGCCGGCAACGACCGCCACCGGGGATGCCCAGGCGGCAGGCTGCAGTCGCTGTGGCTCAATGCCCCATAGGCCCACCCCGATGAACACCAATAGAATGCCCACCTTGAAGGCCACGATCCAGGTTTCCGCGCGACCGATTACGGCGGCACCGAGCAGATTCAGCGCGGTGATGCCCACCACGCCGAGGCTGATGAACAGGTGTTTGCCTGGCGCCTGCCAGTCGGGCTCGACAAAGGTTGCCGCATAACTGCCGAAGGCATAGGCATACAGCGACAACATGATGACGTAGCTCAGCCACAGTAGGATATTCAGGCTGCCGGCAAACAGGCCGGAACCGAAGGCCCTGTCGATGAAGGTGACCGTGCCGCCCTGCGAGGGAAACGCGACCGAGAGCTTGGCATACGAATAGGTGGTCAACAGCGCAACCACGCCGGCGATGGCGAAGGCTATCGGAGTGGCACCATGCGCCAGTTGTACCGCCAGACCCAGCACGGCGAAGATGCCGCCACCGACCATGCCGCCGATGCCGATCGCCAGTACGCTCCAGTACTCGAGCTTTTCGTCATCACTCATATCGTCACACCCTGGTGATACATTGCCATCGACCCGCGGATCGATGAAGCCGCGCCGGGCAGCACATGTTTGGCAGGTGCTTGCCGTGGCTACCGGCGCAGGGGCACCGGGTTTGCGTATCGATGCAATGCACCGTTGATCCTACGTTCAACGATGCCGGTGCGAAACCCGTTATCCGGAGCTTGCAGGCCGCCATCCAGGGTGGCGGCGGTGCCTGTGGTCGAGCAACTGGAAGGAGGCAGGATCGGCGTGGTTGTGCGTGGACCGGGTCCGGTAGTGGGCGGTTCGGTCGGATCGGGTCCATACTCTCGATGCAGTCACCGGCGAGGACCGGGCGGGTCCGTGATGGCGTGGACCCGGAACACAGACGCGAGGATGGGTAATGACAGGATCGGGGCCGGGTGATGATTTCTGGAAAAGGGCGGACGCGGTGATCGAGCTTGCGAACGAGCAGCGAGCCGAGGCCAGCAACAGCAAGGTCGGCGCATCGCTACTCTACGCGGCGGCCCGCTTCAATGCCTTTGTCGCGGCTTCGTCCAGCGCGGATGCGCAGGAACTCGCGGCCGACAGGAGCGAGGCGCTGGAATACTTCTGTGATCAGTTTCGCACGGCACTGACCGAGAACCTGGATGCCTATATTGCACACTACGATGAATACATCGAAAAGTTCCGGCACAGCTGAGTCCCATGCGTCGCTGTGCCAGTGACGGCGCGCGTACGGTTTGCCGGTGCGATGGTGCCGCGGCCGTCGCGGAACAGAACGGCTTGGTTGAACTGAGAGGAGGCAGCTGAACGATGGGCGCAGACGATCCACGTTATCTCGACCAGCTCACGCGCAATACGCTGGCGCTGGTCCTTGCCGGGGGGCGCGGATCACGTCTGCACGAACTGACCGAACGGCGCGCCAAGCCCGCGGTGTTTTTCGGCGGCAAGTTCCGCATCATCGATTTCCCACTTTCGAATTGCATCAATTCGGGGATTCGACGCATTGGCGTCTTGACCCAGTACAAATCACACTCGCTGATCCGGCATCTGGTCGAAGGCTGGAGTTTCTTTCAACGCGACCTGGGCGAGTTCATCGAGATCCTGCCTGCCTCGCAGCGCACGACCGGCGACTGGTACAAGGGTACTGCCGATGCGATCTACCAGAACCTCGACATCGTACGAACCCTGCTGCCCAGGTACGTGCTGGTGTTGTCCGGTGATCACATCTACAAGATGGACTATGGCGCCTTGCTGGCACATCACGAAAAAAGCGGCGCAGAAATGACCGTCGCGTGCGTCGGCGTATCGCTCGAAGACGCCAGGGGATTCGGCGTGATGAGCGTCGCGGACGACTTCCGCGTACTCAGCTTCGATGAAAAGCCGGCCAATCCGCAGCCGATGCCGGGCACTCCGGACATTGCCCTCGCGTCGATGGGCAACTACGTTTTCAACACGGATTTTCTGTTCAGAAAGCTCGAAGAGGATGCGCTGGACCGGACCTCAAGCCATGACTTCGGCAATGACATCATCCCTTCGATCATCGACGAACACCGGGTGTTTGCGTATCCGTTCCTGGACCCGGATACGGGGCGCCAGCCTTACTGGCGCGATGTGGGTACGGTGGACGCCTTTTGGGAGGCCAATATGGAACTGGTGGCCGTCGAACCGGAGTTGAACCTGTACGACCTGGATTGGCCGATTCGCACCTATCACCGCCAACTGCCTTCGGCCAAGTTCGTGTTTCGGGACGCGGGGCGCGAGGGCAAGGCGCTGGATTCGGTGGTGTCCGCGGGCTGCGTGATCTCCGGTTCCGAAGTCGTGGATTCGCTGCTGTTTTCCAGCGTCAGGGTGCATTCCTACGGTCGCATCGAGGCATCGGTGCTGTTGCCCGAAGTCGAAGTGGGGCGCAGCTGCCGCATCCGCCGCGCAGTGGTCGATCGCGGCTGCCGCATCCCGCCGGGGACCGTGATCGGCGAGGACCCGGTCGCCGATGCGAAGCGCTTCCGTGTGACCGAGAAAGGCATAGTCCTGGTGACGGCCGATATGCTCGGGCAGGAGGTCACGGTCAGCCAGACCTGACCGGGCGGCAGGCCCTTCGACGGTCTGGGCTGTGGCGTCAGTGTTGTGCGCCGCCTTCCAGAAGTGCCAGCCGGGCCTTCACGGCCTCGAGTTCGTCCTGCAGTTCGAGCACCAGGTCTTCGAGTTGTGCGATGCGCTGGTCGTCGCTGCCACCTGCGTCTGAAGAGGCTGCTGTCGCAGCAGGCGCCACCACAGCGGATTCCGGGTCCTGGTCACCGAAAAGGTGGGCATAGCGCATCTCCCGTCGTCCCGGTTCCCGTGCCAGGCGGACCACGAAGGGCCCATCACTGCGATCGATCAGGCCCTGCAATACGTTCTCGGTTTCGTTGACGTCGTCGAAATGGCAGAGCCGGTTGCTGCGGCTGCGCAGCTCCCCGGGTGTCTGCGGCCCACGCAACAACAACAGGCAGATGATGCCGATCTCCTTGTCGCTGAACTCCAGACTGCCGAAGCCAACGTTTGCGAAACGGTGCTGGTACTTGGTCACCCGGCTGCCGAAGGCACCGCGATCGCTGACCAGGTGCTTCGCGATCAGGCCGTCGACAACCTGCTGGACCTCCGTGTCGCTCAGCTGCATTACCGGCTCGCGGCTGCTTTTCTGGTTGCAGGCCGTCGTGAGTGCACTGAGCGACAGCGGGTACTGCGCCGGCGTGGTGATCTGTTTCTCGATCAGGCAGCCGATCACGCGGCTTTCGGTCGGGTTGAGTTTGATGCGCATGGGTGAACCTGTTCTGACCTCGGTGGGTGGCGGCATTGTAATGCCGGTGGGCAACCCGGCACTGCGCAGGGTTGGGTTCGTTCGGCCAATACGGTGTCGGGATGGCGCTCATCCGGCAGTGGATGTCCTCCCGGAATGCACTGCCCGACGCCGCATGCCGTCGTCGGCGCATCTCGGCTCATTGCCGCAAGCTATCGAGTCGCTACCCATAATCAATTAGCCAGCCGATCGACGGAAGACTATACAAGGCGGGACCTATGCATAAACAGTCGTGGAAACGACGGGAGAAAACGCCATGTCTGACAGCCAATGCCCTTTCCATCACACAGCGGGTGGAGGCAGATCGAATCGAGATTGGTGGCCTAACCAGCTGCAGCTCGACATCCTGCGACAGCATTCGTCGAAGTCGAATCCGATGGGTGCGGACTTCGATTACGCCGCAGCCTTCCAGAGCCTGGATCTCGATGCGGTCAAGCGGGATCTGCATGCGCTGATGACCGACTCGCAGGACTGGTGGCCAGCGGACTACGGTCACTACGGACCCTTCTTCATCCGCATGGCCTGGCATAGCGCGGGCACCTATCGCACCGGCGACGGACGGGGCGGTGCAGGGACCGGCAACCAGCGCTTTGCACCCGTCAACAGCTGGCCCGACAACGTCAATCTCGACAAGGCGCGCAGGCTGCTCTGGCCGATCAAGCAAAAGTACGGCCGCAAGATCTCCTGGGCGGACCTGTTCATACTGACCGGCAACGTCGCGCTGGAATCGATGGGATTCAAGACCTTCGGGTTCGCCGGCGGACGCGAGGACATCTGGGAACCGGAAAAGGACATCTACTGGGGCAACGAAGACACCTGGTTGGACGACAAGCGTTATTCCGGCCAACACGACAAACTCGAGAACCCACTCGCGGCAGTTCAGATGGGCCTGATCTACGTGAATCCCGAAGGGCCGAACGGTGAACCGGACCCGGTCGCAGCCGGTCGCGACGTCCGCGAGACCTTCGCGCGGATGGCGATGAACGATTACGAGACCGTCGCCCTCACCGCTGGCGGACACACCTTTGGGAAATGCCATGGCGCCGGACCGGCCAGCCATGTGGGCCCCGAACCCGAAGCGGCCGGCATCGGTGAACAGGGACTGGGATGGAAGAGCAGCTATCGCAGCGGCAAGGGGGGCGACCAGATCGGTAGTGGCCTCGAGGGCGCATGGACCCCGACACCGACCCAATGGGACATGACCTACCTGGAGATGCTGTTCGGCAACGAGTGGGAACTGACCAAGAGTCCAGCGGGCGCCTGGCAGTGGACGCCGAAGGAGGCCACCGACGGCAACCAGGCGCCGGCGGCCGAAGATGGGTCGCAGAAACGACCGATCATCATGACGACCGCTGACATGTCGATGCGGATGGATCCCGTCTATGAACCGATCGCACGGCATTTCCTCGCAAACCCTGACGAGTTTGCGGATGCCTTCGCCCGGGCGTGGTTCAAGCTGACCCATCGCGATATGGGACCCCGTTCCCGCTACCTTGGCCCGGAGGTGCCTGCCGAGCAGCTGATCTGGCAGGACCCGATCCCCGAAGTCGACCATGCGTTGATCGACGACAGCGACATAGCGGGACTGAAAGACAGGGTCCTCGGGTCCGGCCTGTCTGTCGCCGAGCTGGTTTCGACCGCCTGGGGCTCCGCATCGACCTACCGCGGTTCCGACATGCGAGGCGGTGCCGACGGCGCCCGAATTCGCCTGTCACCGCAGAAAGACTGGGAGGTCAACCAGCCCGATCGCCTGGCAAAGGTGCTCGAGGTGCTCGACGGGATTCAGAACGCGTTCAATGGTGCACAGTCCGATGGCAAGAAGGTGTCGCTGGCCGATCTGATCGTGTTGGCGGGTTGTGCCGGCGTCGAAAAGGCCGCAGCCAATGCCGGTCACGCGGTGACGGTGCCGTTTTCGCCAGGCCGCATGGATGCCTCGCAGGAGCAAACCGATGTCGAGGCCTTCGATGTGCTGGAGCCAATCGCCGACGGCTTTCGCAACTACCAGAAGGCGAAGTACTCCGTCTCGGCGGAGGAACTGCTGGTCGATCGCGCCCAGTTGCTGACGCTGACGCCGCCCGAGATGACCGTGCTGATCGGCGGCATGCGGGTCCTGGACACCAATGTCGGACAGACCCGGCATGGCGTCTTTACCGATCGACCGGAAGCGTTGACCAACGACTTCTTCGTGAATCTGCTCGATATGGGCACCACCTGGAAGTCGACCTCGGCCGATGACGATACGTTCGAAGGGACCGATCGTGCGACCGGCGCATCCAAGTGGACCGGCACGCGCGTCGATCTGGTGTTCGGCTCCAACTCGGAGTTGCGCGCCCTGGCCGAGGTCTACGCAGCCGCCGATTCGCAGGAAAAGTTCGTCAACGACTTCGTGGCGGCCTGGAACAAGGTGATGAACCTGGACCGCTTCGACCTCGCTTGACCTCGGACGCAAGCTGTCGCGTGCCTCGTATGGCCGCTATGGAGGCCTGTCGGAATCGCGAGCGGTAAGCGGGCGCCGTTTCAGAACGGTCTGGAACGGCGCCTTATCCCGGAACCCTCGGCTGCGGATCCCGGCTTGGCACTCGAGCGTACCTATCGTGCGCCATGCCTGGCCGAGGCTCGCTGTCGTTGGCCCGACACGGATCGGTTTCGCGCCCGCACGGGCCCGCTACTCCTGTCGGTCCGCCTTCGCGAACAGCCCGAGTTCGTACTCCAGGTTGTAATGACCAAAGACGAGATTCGCCTCGCGCCTGAGTTCTTCGAATACCTCTTGTGGGTCCGCGCCTTCGGCGATCCGCTGGTTCACCAGTGATTCGAGCGTGTCCCTGAATTGGGTGTTCATGGCAATTCCTGCTGATTGAGTCTCGATAGATCACGACGGGCGTGTTCGGTGCCCGGTCGTCCCGCGAGGATCGCGGCATCGACAACTAGGGTCCGTGGCCGCCGCCGCGGGGCGTCGTTAAACGTGTGACGACGGCGTTCGCCCTGTATCCAAGTCTAGATCACCCAGGATGGGCGACGTGTCACATCGCCGGGCGTCGGGTCGACAGGGAGGTGTCATGGGATTTCCCGCGAGGACAGGGAAAGGCAGCGGCCTTTCGTGACACCGGGAACAAGTTCAAGATGGACGCGACGCGCGACGTCGAAGCGGCGGTCAAACCCGGCACCAATCGACAGAAGCGCGCGTCAACCGTCGATGTGACGTACGGGTCGCAGGAAGTAGCGCTCGCCCTCGTACTCGGTGGCCTTGAGTGCGCCCTCGGCCAGCAGGCCCTCGACCAGTCCCCATCCCGCCTGGTCGGCGTCCACCAGGCGTCTGACGTCCGCCTCGCGCATCGGGTGCACCGCAGTGACCGCGAGGAGGTCCACGCGCGCGTCGCCGGTATGCGCAAACTCGCCAACCTCGTGTCCGGTAAGCAGCTCCACGGATCGCAGGTGTCCAGCGAATATCTGGTGTGCGCGAATCAGGCCCGCCTCATCGGTGGCGTGCGCCGTGTCGAGTGTGGTCGGACGCGTCGGTACCGCGATATAGGCCGTATCTGGTGCGATCCTGGCCAGGAAGTCCGCGGTGCCGCCCAGCGAAGTGGCATCGTCGTTGATGCCCGCTATCAGCATCGTGTCAGTGATAAGGGTGCCTGCGAAGTCTGCGGCGAAGTCTTCGATGCCCTGAAGGACGGTTGCGAGGACAAGCGCCCGGTGGGGGCGGTTGAGCTGGCGCCAGGCACCTTCGTGTATCGTGTCGACCTTCACCGATACCAGGTCGGCATGATCGAGACGTGCACGCACCTCTTCACGCCACAACAGGGTACCGTTGGTGATCACCGCGATCGGGATCTCGAGGTCGCGCAACACCTCGATATGTCGGCCCAGCCCACTGTCGAGCGTCGGCTCACCGTCCGGAACGAACGTAAGGTAATCGATCGGGAGTCCGCGAGCCCTGAGCTTCCCGACCCGTCGGGTGACGGCCTCGTGAATCTGCGTCGTGCTGAAAAAAGTCCTCGGTTCGACGATCATTTCGGTCGTCGGTCCGACCTGGCAATAGATGCAGGCGTAGCTGCAAGACTTCGCGGTGACGTTGTTGACGCCGAGACTCTGGCCCAGTCGACGTGACGGTACCGGGCCGAATGCAATGTGATGTTCGGGTTGACCACTCGGCATCGTATTTCGACCAAGGCGAAGTGCGCAGAGCTCAAAATTAACCGAAAACCCGCTGCCTTGCGACGCCGCCCGCTTGTGAAAAGGGCGCGCCTTCGCGTGTATCGGAAAGTTCCCGGACGTTGCAGGCGACTATTGTCGGAATATCGTCCGCCAGCCGGCCCGTGTCGAACGCGGGGCCGCGTGCCGGGGCACAGACGCCTGCCGGTCAAAAAATCGTGTTTTCGTAGTGATGTCGATCTGTGACACAGCGGCTGACGCGGAGTTCTACGGGGCTTCCATGCAACGTCAGCGCTACGCGCTCGATCTCGAGCAAGGGTGTGCCGACCGGCAGATCCAGCAGCGACGCGTCCTGGTCCGAAGCCGCTACGGCGCGCAAGCGCTCCTGAGCACTGTGGATGGTTATCCCGAACTTCTTTTCGTACATCTCATAGAGCATGTTCGGCAGCTCGCACGCTCCGACTTTGCCCAGTTCACCGAAGGGTGTCGATGGCAGCGTGATGGTCTCGAGCATGGTAGGCCGACCGTCGAAGGTTCTTATGCGTTCGATCCTGACGATGGAACTGCCTGCCGGCAGCTTCAACTTGGACGATTCCACGCTCGACGCGCGCTTGCGGCGGCATGACAAGGTCGTGCTGTCCGGCAGCACCTTGTGGCCGGCGTTGTCCGCGATATGGAAAAAATGAAACAGGGCGCGTTGGATGTCGTGGTTCGCTACAAATGTTCCCCGGCCCTGCTTGCGTTTCAGCACGTTGTGTTCGACCAATTCGGCGATCGCCTTGCGAACCGTTCCCTGGCTGACACCGAGTTGCTTTGCAAGATGCATTTCACTGGGAATGATCTCTCCGGGCGACCACAGCCCGTCGCGAAGGTTCGCGACAAACAGTTCCTTGATCTGCATGTACAGCGGGCCGGCGCCTCTGGCGTTGGAGAGCAGCAATCGAATCTCCTCTGGAGGAATCTGCGCCCGGAACGACACTGACACTACTGTCCAGGCGCGTTCCGAGTTTAGTCATGTATAGGACTCATGCCAACCAATTCGTGGTGTGAAACCCAGGCGCCCAGAAAATTTTCTGCGTGCATGCCGCGAAGACACGGAAAAATTTTGCAGATTTCACAGTGGCTTGCGGACTTTCTGCGCTTCAATGAGATAACTCTTATATAAGACTAGTTGACTAACTCGGTTGGCGTGCTACCTTTCCCAGGACCGATCGGATTCGTTCGCGCGTCCATGTCCGTCCGGTCGAACTCGGGAGAACAAAATGATCGACTTTGTGGTGCATGACGAAGGCGACAGCGTCGGCGTTGTCGTCGTGGAAGGCGTGAAGGCCGGTGACGATATCGTCGGGTGGATCATGGATCAGGACAAAGAGGTCACATTCACGGCGGCGAGTGACATACCCATCGGTCACAAGCTGGCGATTAGGCGCCTCGAAAAGGGTGACACGGTGATCAAGTACGGCGTGGATATCGGCAAGGCCGTCGCGGATATCGGCAAAGGTGAGCACGCCCACGTGCACAACATCAAGACCAAGCGTTGGTAGTGACCGGCCGACCAGCGGTCACGTCCACGTCGAACACATCGGAGAGCGCAATGACCCGAGACCTCAGCAAGGCCACCTTTCTTGGATATCGACGTGAGAACGGGCGCGTGGGTGTCCGCAACCACGTCATCATCCTGCCGGTTGACGACCTGTCAAATGCCGCCTGCGAAGCCGTGGCGCACAACATCATGGGCACGATGGCGCTGCCTCACCCTTACGGTCGCCTGCAGTTCGGTGAAGACCTGGAGCTCCACTTCCGCACCTTGATCGGCACCGGCGCCAATCCGAACGTGGCTGCCGTGGTCGTGATCGGGATCGAGAACGGCTGGACCCAGCGCATCGTGGAGGGCATTGCGGCGACCGGCAAGCCGGTGACCGGTTTCGGTATCGAGCAACACGGCGATCACGAAACGATCATGAAGGCCTCCAAAGTGGCGAAAGAGTATGTGCAATGGGCCTCGGAACTCCGTCGCGAAGAAGCCCCGTTGAAAGACCTCTGGGTATCAACGAAGTGCGGTGAATCGGACACCACGTCTGGCTGCGGAGCCAACCCCACGGTCGGAAATGCCTTCGACAAGCTTTATCCGCAGGGCGCAACACTGTTGTTTGGTGAGACCTCCGAGATCACCGGTGGCGAACACCTGGTGGCGGCGCGTTGTCGCAACGATGAGGTACGTGACCGCTTCATGTTCATGTTCGATCGCTACCAGGAAATGATCAATCGTTTCAAGACCTCCGATCTGTCGGAGTCACAACCCACTAAAGGGAATATTGAGGGTGGGCTAACCACCATCGAGGAAAAGGCCCTCGGCAATATCCAGAAGATCGGCAAGAAGTGCATCGTCGACGGTGTGCTCGACAAGGCAGAGGCGCCTTCGGGGCCGGGCCTGTGGTTCATGGACTCCTCGTCCGCCGCTGCAGAGATGGTTACGCTCGCCGCCGCCGCGGGCTATGTCCTGCATTTCTTCCCTACCGGACAGGGCAACATCATTGGCAATCCGATCATCCCGGTAATCAAGTTGTGCGCGAATCCGCGCACCGTGCGCACCATGAGCGAACACGTCGATGTGGACGTTTCCGCTCTGCTACGCAAGGAAATGACGCCCGACGCTGCGGGCGAAGCGTTGCTCGACAGCATGTTCAGAACAGCAAACGGGCGACTCACCGCGGCCGAGGCGCTAGGGCATCGGGAGTTCGTGCTGACCAGGCTTTACGAGAGCGCATGACGCGCCCGCATTCGTATTCCGGGGTGTGACTGGGCAGACACGTCGGCAAGAACCGTTGGGCTGGAGGATCGAGTGATGCGGAAGGTGGTCGATGTCTGGTGCCTGCCTTTGACCGGGGTACTTTTCGGGGTGTTTCTGCTCAACCTGCTGATCGGCAAGTCGGCCCTGGTATTCGATTTTCAGCCGATCCTGCACATCGGGGACGTGGCCGAGTTTTTGATCCTTTTCGCCGCGGTCATCTGCTTCGTCATCGAGGTGCTGCGTCGCGAAATGTACGAAGCCGGACCCAAAACAAATTCTGCCGAAAAGGTGGAGGAGGAGACCAAGTGAAACGCAAACCTGAAACACTCGAATCCATCGAGCGTCGTCGCTTCCTGGCGCTGACCGGGAAATACGGATTCACCGCCGCTGTGGTCGCAGGGGCTTCGGGCAGCCTATTGATCAGCGGGGAGGCAGCCGCGGCCACTGCGAAGGAGGAGAGAGAGCGTGAAAAGGCGGCTGCATACAAGATGACGATCGCAACCGCCTATGTGCTCGGTGCATCGCGCAGCTACCCGATCATGCAACTGGACTTCAAGGAGAACATCCAGAACATGACCAACGGCCAGGTGTACGTGAAGCTTGCGCCGGGTGGCCAGCTGGGTGCCGGCGGTGCGCTGGCGCAAAAGGTCCAGCAGGGGACGATACAGGCGGCGCAGCATTCCCTTTCCAATTTTGCCCCCTTCGCACCGACTGTGGACCTGATCAACCTGCCGTATTTCTGCGGGGAGAATCAGCGTTTCATCAACCTCGTTTCGTCGGACGCATGGCGCAAGGAGGTCGATCCGAAGGTCGAGGAGAAAGGCTTCAAGCCACTGTGGTATGTCGTGATCGATCCGCGGGTCGTGGCCTTGCGCAAGGGCGGTGACGGTCCGATCAAGACACCCGACGACCTCGCGGGTATCAAGTTCAGAGTCCCTGGATCCCAGATGCTTCAGCAGTACTACCGTGCGATCGGGGCGAACCCGACCCCGGTCGCCTGGGGTGAGACGCCATCGGCCATCAAGCAGGGTGTCGCCGACGCATTGGACCCGGCAGTGGGCGCCTTGTTCGTGTTCGGTTTCAAAGACATCCTCTCGTGGGTGACCTTTACCCGGGCCGTACCCGATGCGCAGGTCTATTCGTGCAACCTGGAGTGGTTCAATGGACTGCCGCTCGCGGTGCGCGAAGGTATCGAGTTCGCGAGCGAGGTGACGTCTCATCAGAACCTGTCGAAGGTGCCGGCGGCACGCGCCTACGCGATGGCAGAGATGAGCAAGTCGGGTGTCCAGTTCTATTCCCCAACGAAGGACGAGTTGGCGCAGTGGGTGCAGAAGGGTGGCCATCAGAACGCTGAATGGGACTCCTATAAGAAGGAGCTGGCGGGCTCCATGGCGGCTTTCGACAAGTTGCTCGACGCCACCAACACGCAGGGACGTTATTACGTCAACGATGCCTGAGCCACCGGTGCGCGGGTCTCCTCTAACCGGGTGACCCGCGCAGGCTTTCGTCTCGGTCCGAACAGGGGGGCGTCGTTGTGCGACTGTTACTGAAACAGATCGACCAGAACTGCGAGCGCTGGCTGCTGCTGGTCTTCTACACCATGATCGTGGTGACCATCGGCAGCGAGGTCCTGCGTCGCTTCGTGCTTTCCTATTCGTCGATCTGGGGCGAGGAGGTGGCGCGATATGCCTTCATCTACCTCGTCTGGATCGGGGTCGCGGCTGCTGTCCGCGACCGGGCACACATCCGTATCGACGTGCTGTTGCATTTCCTGTCGCCCCGCGGCAAGGCATTCATCTACCTCACTGGCGACTTCGTCATGCTGGCAGTCGCGTTGCTTGCCCTGTATTTCTCGTTCGAAACACTGGCGACCTCCATCAAGTTCGGGTCCGTCACTCACGGCCTGCGAATCGCCCAGGCCTGGTTTCTCGCCGCAGTGCCGTTCGGCTTCACATTGACCTGCTTCCGCCTGCTGCAGTCGATCTGGCGTGACTGGGGTGATATGCGAGGAGGACGTGCGGTATTCGAAGGCAACAGGTTGTTCGACTGATGGAACATCTCTATCAACAGGATGCCTTCGAACTGGTGCTGGGCTGGGAGTTCTACGTCCCGCTGTTGATCGCACTCGTCCTGATCGTGCTCGCCGTGCCGGTCTGGGCCGTGCTCGGCGTCACCTCGATCCTGATGCTGCACTTCTCCGGTGTCCTGCCGCTCTCGCTGCTCGGCGAGGCCCTGTTTGACGGGATCGATGCCTTTGCGCTGATCGCGGTTCCATTGTTCATCCTGACCGGGGACGTGTTGGTTCGAACCGGTCTCTCGCACAAACTGCTGGATGTCGCCGAAGCCCTGGTCGGGGGTTTTCGCTCGGGATTCGGTACCGCGACAGTGCTGGTATGCGGCTTTTTCGCGTGCATTTCGGGCTCAGACGCCGCGGGTGCTGCGGGCGTCGGCCGCATGACGATCGATCGCCTGGTGGCACAAGGTTATACACGACCCTACGCCTGTGCACTGGTTGCCGCGGGTGCCTGCACGGGCATTCTGATCCCACCGTCGATTGCCTACATCATCATCGGTCTGATCCTGGGGATATCCGCATCGACGTTGTTTCTTGCCGCGATGGTGCCCGGGCTGCTGATCATGCTGACGATCATGATCACGAACATCATCATGAACCGGATAAAAGGCTACGAGAATGCAGACCAGGGGTTTTCATTCCGTCGCCTGTGGAAGGCGGTTTACGAAGGACGTTATGCGCTGATCGTCCCGTTCATCATCCTCGGTGGCATCTACAGCGGTATCTTCACCCCCACCGAAGCGGCCGCTGTCGCGGTTGTGACGACGATCATCATCGGGTTGTTTCAGCGCACCATCACGCTCGCTGATTTTCCGAAGATGCTGGCGAGTTCGGCCAAGGTCAACGGGGTAATAGTCCCGATCATCGCATTTTCACTGCCGCTGGCCCAGACGCTGGCCGCGCTCGAAGTCCCTCAGGGGTTCGTGCACGTGATGACCTCCATGACCGACAACACAACCGTGATCATCCTGATGATGATATTCATCCTGATCGTTGCCGGCTGCGTCATGGAGACGACACCGAACATCGTGATTCTTGCGCCCATCATGCTGCCTCTTGCCCAGGAGATCGGCATGAACGAGATCCACTTCTGCATCATGATGGTGACGTCGCTCGGCGTTGGTTTCATAACGCCGCCACTCGGTCTGAATCTGTTCGTGGTGTCCGGTTTGACGGGCACCCCGATCCTCAAAGTGGCCGGCCGGGCATTGCCCTATGTCGTGGCCATGTTGTTTGTCGTTCTGCTGCTTGCCTTCGTGCCCGAGCTTTCGCTCTGGGCGCTGGATTGAGGGCGGCCGTTGCAACCTTTGTCGATCACATTCATTGCGAGATCCAGTTATGACTGTCGAATATCTGAAAAAGGCGGAAAAGACCGCGGCCAGCGGTGAAGACGACACGCGCAAGATCGTGTCTGAAATGTTGTCGGCGATCGAGGTCGGTGGAGAGGAGAAGGCGCGCGAGTACGCTGCGAAGCTCGACAATTACACCGGCAATATCGTGGTCACGCCCGAGGAGATAGAAGCCGCTACCGCCAGGGTGCCGCGGCAGGTGAAAGATGACATTCAGTTCGCCTACGACCGGGTGCGCGGCTTCGCCGAGAAGCAACGACAGGCGCTGATCGATTTCGAAGTCGAACTCTCGCCGGGTCTGTATGCCGGACAAAGGCAGATACCCGTGGCCACGGCGGGATGCTACGTGCCGGGTGGGCGTTATTCCCACGTGGCTTCGGCCGTAATGTCGGTGGCCACCGCCAAGGCGGCCGGTGTGGACCATGTGATCGCCTGTTCTCCTCCAAAGCCCGGTGTGGGCGTGAATCCCGCAATCATCTATACGGCCAACCTGTGCGGTGCGGACACTATCCTTGCAATGGGTGGCGTGCAGGGCATTGCCGCCATGGCATTCGGACTGTTTACCGGTCATGCGGCGGACATCCTCGTGGGTCCGGGTAACCGGTTCGTCGCCGAAGCGAAGCGCATGTTGTTTGGTCGCGTCGGTATCGACCTGTTCGCGGGTCCGACGGAGATCGCGGTGATCGCCGATGAAACGGCCGACCCGGCGATCGTTGCCAGCGATCTCGTCGGTCAGGCCGAGCATGGCCTGGACACCCCTTGCTGGTTGATCACACTGGATCGGGCCTTGGGCGAAAAGGTGATGGCACTGATGCCCGGACTCATTGCGAAGTTGCCGGATACCGCACGTACGGCCGCCGAAACGTCCTGGCGCGACTATGGTGAGGTGGTGTTCTGCTCCGACCGGGAAGAGGCCGCGCAGGTCAGCGACGACTATGCCTCGGAACATCTCGAAGTGCAGGCGCGTGACCTGGACTGGTGGGTCAAGCGTCTGCGCAACTATGGTTCGCTGTTTGTCGGCGAAGAGACCACGGTGGCCTTCGGTGACAAGTGCTCCGGCACCAATCACATACTTCCGACCAAAGGGGCCGGGCGATACACCGGTGGTCTTTCGGTCGGAAAATTCATCAAGACCGTGACCACCCAGCGCATGAGTCGCGAGGCCAATCGTGAGGTCGCGGCGGCGGCCGCCAGGATCTCGCGCCTCGAGGGGATGGAGGCGCACGCGCGGACCGGCGATGATCGCCTGTCCAAGTATTTTCCCAACGAATCCTTCAACCTGCAGCCCGCAGCCGTCGAGTGATGCCGGAGTTCAACCTCGCGGGAAAGGTGGCCCTGGTGACGGGTGCCACATCCGGTATCGGCCGGCGGCAGGCGATTGCGCTGGCGCGGGCGGGCGCGGCCGTGGTGCTGGTGGGGCGGCGTGAGGCGCAACTGAACGAGGCTGTGCTCGAGATCGAGTCGTCGGCGGGCAGGGCCACGGCGCTTGCGGCCGACCTTGGTGATCGCGCCCTGCTGCCGGCGTTGGCGGAGCAGGCCGCGACGTCGTTCGGATCGATCGATGTACTGATCAACGCAGCGGGCGTCAATTTTCGCCAACCGGCCGGGGAGATCACGCTCGACAGCTGGGACAAGACCCTGAATCTCAACCTTGCCGTGCCCTTTTTTCTTGCGCGCGAACTCATACCGGCGATGAAGAAGAAAGGCTGGGGGCGCATCATCAACATCGCGTCGCTGCAATCGACCCGTGCCTTTCCGAACGGCCTGGCTTACGGCGCCTCCAAGGGAGGGGTTGCCCAGCTGACACGTGCGATGGCCGAGGCGTGGTCGCGTCACGGCGTCAACTGCAACGCGATGGCGCCCGGCTTCTTCCCCACCGAGCTCACGGCACCCGTCTACGAGAACCCCGAACTGCTGGACAGGCTGGCGTCGCAAACCACGATCGGCCGCAATGGGGAACTGGCGGATCTGGACGGGTTGACGGTGTTTCTGGCCTCGCCGGCGTCTGACTATCTCACGGGCCAGGTGATTCATCTCGATGGCGGCTTCACGGCCAAATAGGCGGGACACACATGAAAGCATTGGTGTACACGGATACCCTCGAGGTCCAGTATCGCGACGAACCGGACCCCGTTCCGGGTCCCGGCGAGGCGCTTGTGAAGATCGAGGCCGTCGGGATCTGCGGTTCCGACATGCATGCCTATCACGGGCAGGATGCGCGGCGGGTGCCGCCGCTGATCCTTGGGCACGAAGCCGTGGGTGTCGTCCAGAACGGTGCACAGAAGGGGCGACGGGCGGTACTCAATCCGTTGTTGACCTGTGGCGTCTGTGACCATTGTCAGGGCGGACGTTCCAACCTCTGCGCCAAGCGCGAGCTGATAGGCATGCGCCTTGCCGGTGCCTTTGCGCAGTACATCGTCATCCCCGAACGCAACCTGCTCGACATGCCGCAGGACATGGACCCGGTGATCGCCAGCCTTGCCGAACCGGCAGCCACGTCGTTGCACGCGATCTACCTGGCAGAACGGGTGCTGCATCGGCCCCTGTCCGAATGCCGGGCCCTGGTGCTGGGCGGTGGTTCGATCGGTGCGTTCGCGGCGCTGATGCTGAAGGGCAAAGGCTGTATCGATGTCTGGCTCGGCGATACCAATGCCCTGAGAAGGGCGACGGCCGAACGGCTTGGCTGTTGCGACGTCTATGACCCCCTGGGGGATGACCTGCCGGACGAGAAGAGCTTCGACCTGGTCATCGACGCCGTCGGGAGCGGTCGGACCCGCGCGGCATCATGTCGCTTCGTGGCGTCGGGTGGCGTCATTTCCCACGTCGGTCTGCAGGACAACGAGCCCGGCCTGGACACCCGCCGTATGACCCTGGAAGAGATCACCCTGCTGGGCAACTACACCTATAGCCCGGTGGATCTGCGTGCCGCCATTCAGGCGTTGTATCGGGGGGCACTGGGTCCGCTCGATTGGGTGGAAACGCGCCAGTTGTCGGAAGGTGCGGCAGCATTTCGAGATATCCACGAGGGCAGGGCCGCGGCGCCGAAAATCGTCTTGCGACCCTAGGGCGGGGGAAGCGCTGCGGGGGCCGGATACCTGTCCGGTCTAGCAACCCGGCGCGTTCGATCGAACCCTTGTCCCGGCTCGGAACCCGCGGAAAACGGCATCGTATCCCCTTATACTGGCATCTCCGCATTCCCGGGTGCCCCAACGCCATGTCCGCCGTCGTGTCCACCATCGAGCCACTCCATGCCACACAGCAACAGCTGTTGGGCGTCTATCTTCCGGCCATGCGGCGACGTTTCAAACACGAGGTCAACCGCATGACCTCCGGTGCGATGGCCGAGCGACTCGCCGGACGTGCAGATGCCGCGGACCTGAGCTTCCTGCTCAGCTATCTCTACGCCTACCACTGGCTGCGGCACAACGTGCATGCCGCCTACCTCGAGCGCGTACTGGCGGGCTTCGGTGCCCCGGCGCGCCGTTGGTTGATGGACCTGCTACTGAGCGACAGCGGTGATGCCTTCGTCCGCGGTTACATCGACCACTGGCTCGAGGTCGGTCCCGGTGGCCCCGTGCAGCAGCGCGAGTTGTTGCGGCTGCTGGAGGCGCAGGGCGGGGACCCGGAGCGACTCGTCGCCCACGTCCGGGGTCTATGGGACGCGCTTGGGTTGTTCGGCAAGGACTACAAGGCCGCGTACGCTGACCTGGCCCGGCTGGAACGCGAGCGCTACGGCGACATGCTCGGTGAACACGACCTGCAGCGTCTCGCGCTAATCGACACGTTGCCGGACCGCGTTCCCGATAGCGCCCGGCCGCGGCTTGCAAAGGCCGGCATCATCCCCGCGATGGGTTGTCCCCAGACGTGCCGGCACTGCATGTTCATATGGCGGCCACCGAAGCCGGCCGCTGCCGATCCCGATCTGGTGTACCGCACTGTCGATGCGCTGTCCGACAACGTGCTGTTCACCGGCGGCGACCTCACCCGGCACATGGAGGCCTTCTACAGTGCCATCCGTGCGATGCGTCATGTCACGACCTTCGCGATCCTGCTGAACGGCGATTTCGCCAACGACAGCACGGAGACCGGGCGCGTCATCAAGGCCATGGCCGATGCCGTCCGTGGTCGACCCGGTCATTGGCCGAAGGCACGGGTACTGCTGCAGATCAGCTTCGACGAGTTTCACCAGGAGGTGATCGTCGACAAGCGTGGTCAGCTCGCCGAACGCATCCCGGTGGCCAAGATCGCCAACATCGTCGAGACAGTGCCACGATATGCCGCACAGGTGCAGCTTGCGCTGCTGCACAAGCAGACAGGTCTGAATTTTTCCATGGACGTGCTGCACAAGGGCGTGTTCGCGCGCCTGGTGAATGCCCTGGGAGAGCGCGGTCACCAGGTGCAGGTGTTGTCGACCGCGCCCTCGGAACGCCTGAAACGCAACCCACAGTCGCCGGACAAGCTGGCGCCGGTTCTCAAAGATGCCAGCTTCGTGCTGACCGCATTCCCGGATGCTCCGATCCTGATGACCAGTTCCACCATCGATGGCTATGGCCGTGCCGAGTTGCTGGACGAGGGTGAGACGGTCAAGGAAAAGGAGCTGCTGGATGCGGTGCTGGTGAAGGGGGCAGCAGCGGGCGAGCGTTTCGATATCGATCTGATGTTCTGGTTCAACGGCTGGGTAACGCTGTTCAACGCAGTGCATCTGTGCATGGGCGACCTCTACAACGACGGCGTCGACACCATACTGGCGCGCCAACGCAAGGATCCGCTGATCCATGCGCTGCATCTGTTCGATCGGCGTCTGCCGCAGCTGTACGCCGAGGTGCGGGACGATCTCGACGCCCTGATCCACAAGGCCACCGGCCCGCACCATCTGTTCCACATGCTCACCGAATACAGCGACGTACGTCTGCACCTGACCCGGCGCTTGATCGCGCTGGATCAAGACGCCGGATAGGGGCTCAGTCCAAACGCCGGTCTGCGATGCGTTTGCCGATCACCGTCAGCGCTGATGCGTGTGCGAACGGTTTGCCGTTGGTCACCGCGCGGCCGGCCGATGAGGCAGTGAGCATGCTTCCGGCGGGACTGATCAATTCGCCCTGACCCCCGGCTCATCGAGACTTCTCTGTCGCGACGATCTGTCAGGGCAGCGCGTTGCCGTCGATCACGGTGACCGGTTCGACATAGCCGGAGATCACGCCTCGCGCGCTGCTGCCGAGCGGTGTCGGGGCAGGGGGCGCGGCGACGCAGATCTGCGCGGAATTGGAAGCTCCACTGTCCAGTTCGCCGACGAAGGTCTCGAGCTGGTAGATCCCCTGATAGCGTCTGGTCGTCAACTGATTGATGAATCTCAGATCGCCCTGATAACGAAACAGCGTGCCTCCACGGATCACTCGCAGATAGGCGCTGGGCCCGAAACTCGGGTCCACCCGTACGTCCATACCGATGCTGGTGATCGTCAATGTCGTGCCGGCTGGTACCGGAATGATGTCGCACGCCTCCACCGAGCCGGGCGAGGCAGACACGTCGAAGACCAGTTGGTAGGGTTGTCGGGCAGAGGTCACAGGCACCGGGTTGATGTCGGAGTTTATCACCGTCACCGGCACGCTGCTCGCGGCGAAGACGCCGCCTGCGCTCAGCATGGCCACCAGGCCGACAGCGCAGGTGATGGGCGAGCGCCGCAGGATTGTAGATTTCATCGTCAGTGTCCTCCAGGTCGGGGATGCCTCTCGCCGAAGCATCGTCATGTCACTCGAAGCAACTTTTGTTCCCTGCGGGGACACGATGGCCCGAACTTCCCAAATCTCAGGGTGTTGGAGGGTTTCCGCCGAATCGGCGGGAGCGGATGTCGCCTGATCTCAGCTGCAGGAGTAAAGAATTTCGACACTGAAATCAGGGTTTTCACCGAATCCGTGAGTGATGGGCCACGGCCACAACGAGAGAGCAACGCGTCCACCGTGGCGACCGGGCGCACGAGGCTTTGGCTATGCTTGGACGACCATTCATCGGTGGCCGTGCCTGCGGCTTGGAAGGAGAACGCCGAATGACGGGCCCATCCCGCATCTCGCACAATCTACGCTTCGTCGCCGCGTTGTTGCCTCCGCTGGCGTTGTTGGCTGGCACCATTGCGGTGGTCACGCTGGTCGATGCGCGCATCCCCGGTGCACTCGGCCTCGCACTGGGCCTGATTGCCGGGGGCGCGGGTGTCCTCGGGGTATTGCTGGCGTATTGGAATGTCGTCGACTGGTCCAACCTCGCGATCATTCGGCGCTCCATGAATCAAGGCGACAGCCCGTTCGAAGACGGCACGGTGATCGCATTCGAGGGTCGGACGTGCACGGATGGGCCGCCCATCTACCCGCCATTCAGTGCCACCCCCTGCGTCGCCTACACCTATGTTGTCTCGGGCCAGGGGTACGCGCGGCAGGGGGAGCGCAGGCGGGTGGAGCTCGCCCAGGGTTTTCACCTCGTCAAGACCCGGATCGACGGGGGCTCGAAGAGTCTCGCCCTGGGTTCGTTTCCGAGTGTCGAGGACGATCTGCGCGAGGACCTCAAGGGCGCAGAATGCCGGGCGCAGCTGGAGGCACTGCATCAGCGATTGTCCAAAGATGTCGCGAGCGCCGGTCAGCGTGAACGACATGCGACCCTTCTTGCTGCGCGCGCAGCGGAGGTCGATGAATTGCACCACGACTTTCTGATGGCGCCGCTCGATGGCGATGCCGACGGCCTGACGATAGAGCAGGAGATACTTCCGGTCGACGAGACGGTGTGCGTGGTCGGCACCTACGATGCACAGCATCACGCGATCACCGCGCGGCACCCGCGCATCGGGCCCAACCTGATGGTCTATCGCGGCAGTGCCGGTGAGGTCCTGGAGAGGGTCGGCGGCAGTGTACGTGGCTACTTCAAGACGGCAGTCGGGTTGTTGACCACGGCTGCGCTGATTCTGGCGGCGGCACTTGCTTCGCCGATCTGGCTGTCGCTGATGTCGCCCCTGGTGTGAACACCGCCCCTGTGCTCCGTTGTGCTGGCGAACGCCGCCGCTACCCGCTTCGCTCTTCGCTGCTCTGGGTGATCGGAGAATGAGCGACCAATTGGCATAGCGGGTCTCGGTCCGATCCGGTATCGCCTACGGAGCGTCCGCGGCGCAGCGAAATCCGATCGAGCCGTAGATCGACTCGCCCTGTGCCGGCGGTTTGGTGTTGCGGAACGAACTGCGCAGGTTGACGCGGTTCTCATCCCATGAGCCACCGCGCGCAACGCGTTGTCGGCTATTGGCTGGGCCGTCCAGATCGCCTTTCGCGTACAGGGATGCAATCGCGTCGGGGGCATACCAGTTTGCGGTCCATTCACCGACGTTGCCGTGCATATCATAGAGGCCGAGTGCGTTGGGCGCGCGGCTGCCTACCGGCCAGGAGGCGTCCTTCCAGCAGCCGTCGGGCTCCTGCTTCGATGGCTGTGGGCTGACCTCGTCAAGAATGGCCTGCTTGCAACTGACATCGTCCCCCCATGGATAGGCGGTCAGGCTGCCTGCACGTGCTGCCGTTTCCCACTCGGCCTCCCTTGGCAGTCGTGCGCCAATGGCCGCACAAAAATCGACCGCCTGTTTCCAGTCCACGCAGTTGACCGGGTGGCTATCGCGTTCCGGGTGGTCGTAATTGCAGTACATATTGAGGCGGCTGTCGAGTGGGCGGGTACACCTGCCGGATTCGACACAGGCGCGATAGTCGGCCACGGTCACCTCGTGCCTGTCGATCAGGAAAGCGGGCACATTGACCGGGACGCCGCCGGGCGGACCTTCGTCTGATTCACATAGCGCGTCGCCGATCGAGCAGCCCATCGAGAACGTGCCTGCAGGCACGCGGATGCGTTCTGCGGCCGATGCGGACATCGATACGAGAAGGCTTACGGCGATGACGATGGTGTGATGCATTGGTATGTCCCCTCATTCTTCGGTTTGACCGCCATGGACCAATGCGAACAACAGTCCCTTTTCGACCCACAGGTCGACCCTCAGCCCGCGCACCTGCACTGCGAGTGGAGATTCACCCTTGCCGACGTTGGGGATCTCGCCGAACCTGGAGCGATCATAGGTGACCTGATAGAGCGTGTCCGACCCACCGTCATCGTCGTGCAGGCGCAGTTGCGCCGCGGTGACCCCCCTCACGCTGCAATAGCGGCCACCGGCAAGGCCGAACGACGACGCCTGCCAATTCGACGGCTCGAGCAATTGAAACTCCAGTTCGTCGAAATACGGCCGCAGGTCATCCAGCGTGCTCCCAACCACCTCCAATGGCCGCTGTTTCAAATGGTTCATCGCGACTTCATCGGCGATCTGCCGCGACAAATCCTGATCCGTCCAGTCCAGCGTCAGACCCACGAGCAGGGCAAGGAGTAGCGATGCAGCCAGCGCGACCAGGGCCGGTCGGCGCCGCGACCTGCTCCCGTTAGCGCGCTGCTGCAGTGATCTGAGCTGTTGCCACTGGGCATCGTCCAGCTCGCGTTGCTGCAGGTGTTCGACAATGCGGTGTTTGAAACCCGTGTTCATGGGTGCTCCCCACCCGTCGCGTCAGGTTTGCCGTCCAGCGCTGCGCGCAGCTTGTGGCGCAAACGGTGAATGCGTGACAGCACTGTGCCCCGTCGGCTGCCGACCACTGTAGCGATCTGCGCCGCGGTCATGTCCTCGACTGCCCAGTAGTAGAGAATCTCGCGTTCGAATGCGTCCAGTATGGACCAGATCGTCTCCAGCTGATCGCGATTGATCAAAAGGTCCTCGAGGCAATGGGTATCGATCGCGAGCAGTTCGGCATCTTCGTTCGTGCCGGTCTGTACCGGACTGTTGTTGTGACGACGCGCCATGTCGATGAATCGGTTGCGCATGACTCTATGTGCATATGCCTCCGGGGAGACCAGCGGGCCTGCCGGGCGCTGCAGGCAACGTTCGACCGTGTCCTGAAGCAGGTCATATGCCTGGGTATCATCACCGCATAGCGTGTAGGCGTAGCGATACAATCGATTGAGTGCCGGGCGGTCAAACAACTCCGTACTCCCGATCAGAGATGTCGATCCAGCGTCGTTGCAACAGCTCGCCCAATCGTGCGGCTTCGAGTGAGGGGTGTGCCGCCAGTTCGTCAATGCACATCGGGGTATCGCATGCGTCGAGCAGTTGCCACAACGCTTCGTCGGTAGCGCCTGCCGATGTACCGGTCGCATGCCTCTCGGCGACGATGAACCAATCGCCAGCGGCGATATGCATCAAGGGCGGCACGTATGGCATCCGGTGCAGTGTCCAGATTTGGTGCACCGGCCATTTGCTGCGCATCCATGCCACGCGCTTGGCGGGGCTGATCATCAGTTGCGAGCTATTCAGCCGGTTGAGCAGGTCGAGGTGCAGCGGCGGGTCCTCATCTCGGTAGTAAAGGGTGTGACACAGCCATTCCAGGCGTACCAGATCCGGCAGCCACGGCAATTCCGAAAATGCTGCCGACCGTCGCGTGAGTTCCTCGGTCAGGTCCACGAATGCGCTGCCGAACTGATTGAGGTCCGCGTGCCGCGACGGATAGTGGCGGACGCAATCGGCAGCCATCGCGTCGAAGCAGTTGTCGCCGACCAGGCGTCTGCAGACAGGGTAGACGTCCCGCAACGCCCTGGCTCGGGTGCCGCGGCTGCTGCTGCGGTACACGCGGCAGCCGTCTTGTGCGCTCATGCCACCTGGCTCCATTGCCAGCCCAGGTGGTAGACCGTGAGGCGCCTGGGCGTCTATCGCATCGGCGATTGCGGTCTGCCAGCGCGCCAGGTCGCGGCGAAGGGTCACGCGGCCAGCGCCTTCGATTGGCTGACGATTCGCTTGGCGCGGGCGACCTCCTCGAGCAGCACTTCCAGGTCCGGTATGTCGTTGTCCCATTCGATACATATCGGGGTGTCCGGTGTCGAGCGGATAAGTTGCCGAAACAGCGCCCAAACGGGTTCGCTCACCGGATGGTTGTGGGCATCGATCAGGTAAGGCCCCCTGTTCTCAGACCCGGCGAGATGGATCTCGCGGATGCGCGACAGAGGCAGCGCACCGAGTGCCAGCTGGGCATCCAGCCCGAAGTTCACCTGGTTTACATGCAGATTATTGACGTCACACAGCAGATCGCAGTCGGCTTCCTCGCAGAGCGAGCCGAGAAACTCGGCCTCGGTCATTGGTGCGGCAGCCCGCACGTAGGCGGACACGTTCTCGATGACCAGACGCTGGCCGAGCACGTCCTGTGCCTGTTCGATACGCCGTGCGATATGATGTAGCGTCTGCTCGTCGAAGGGCAGCGGCAGCAGTTCGTGATAGTGTCGCCCGGCGTGGGCAGTGAAACAGGCATGGTCGGATATCCATGCCGCACCGACCCGCTCAGAGATGTCGCGCACCGTCTTCAGATATTTGATATCGAGTGGATCGGTACCACCTAGGTTCATGCCGACACAGTGCAGCGTCACCGGAAAGCGCGCAGCGATGCGTTCGAGCTGACGCGGCGTCACGCCTCCGCGTGCGAGATAATTGTCGGTCAGCAGCTCGACCCAGGGTACACCGTGATCGTGCTGCATCAGTTGTTCGAAATGAGGGTCGCGCAGACCTATGCCGACGCCAGACACAGGTCTGCGCTCGCAGAATGGATCCAGGGCAGCCATGGTCTCTACTTGGCCGGTTTCACTTTGGCGATCATGCCGCCCGTGATCTTTTCACAGGTACCGGCAGGCACGTAGACCCACTCATTGTCTGCGTTGTCGACCGTTGCCTGGCTTGCACAGCCGTGCTTGCCGTCGAGGGCGCCGCAATCATTCTTTCCTGCCTTTGCGATGCCGGCGCATTTCTCCCAGGCCTTGGGAGAATCTGGTACTGCAGACGCAGTATTTGATGCCAATAGCGTGCCAGCGGCCAGCAGGCTCGCGAGTGCAGCGTTGCTGCGTGTAGTCGAAATCATCGATTGGAATCTCCCTAGTGTCTGTAGCAACTGAGGCCCGGAATCCGGGCGCTCATAGGTTTGACGATCGGTGCACGCCATTGATTGCGTCGCACATGACTGCCAACACCAGATGTTGGTCCGCTCGATGAACTGGAGACCCCGTCCACTGCGGCAATCGAGCGTGCGGGTCAGGCGCAGCACGCGCAGCGTCTCGCCGACGGGTAGACGATCTGCACAATCATGGCGACAAACTGGCATGGTTGATCCGCGTCTTCCCACCTAGGCTTCACACAACGTCAACCACCAGTGAGGTCACGGACATGCAACACCAACCGATACTCGTCATCGGGGCCAGCGGGAAGACCGGGCGCCGCATCGCCGCGCAACTCGCCGAGCGTGGCTACCCGGTGCGTCGTGGATCGCGGCATTCGGCGACGCCGTTCGATTGGGACGACGCGGACACCTGGCCGGCCGCACTCGCGGGCGCGCATGCCGCGTATATCTCCTATTTTCCCGACCTGGCCTTCCCGGGGGCACCGGAGAAGATCGAGGCCTTGACCCGCGCAGCGGCCGCGGCAGGGGTAAAGCGCCTGGTCCTGCTGTCCGGTCGCGGCGAGCACCACGCCCAGCGCTGCGAAGACATCGTGCGGAACAGCGGCCTGGAATACACCCTGGTGCGTGCGGCCTGGTTTGCGCAGAACTTCAGCGAGGGCTATCTGCGGCAGCCCGCACTGAACGGTGTGGTCGCTCTGCCTGCCGGCGATGTTCGCGAACCGATCGTCGACGTAGACGACATCGCCGACGTCGCGGTCGCCGCGCTGAGCGAGCAAGGCCACGCGGGGCAGTTGTACGAGGTGACGGGGCCGCGCCTCCTGACGTTTGGCGATGCGGCGGCCGAGCTGTCACGCGCGATGCGCAAAACGGTCCGTTATCAGCCGATCACGCTCAAACAGTTTCACGCGGCGATGCAGGACATCGCGGGACCCTTGGTTGCAGGCGTCTTCACCGAGATCTGCCGCGAGGTGCTCGACGGGCGCAACGCATCACTGGGAGGCGGTGTCCAACGGGCGCTGGGCCGACAGCCTCGCGATTTTTCCGAGTTCTGTCGCACGGCGGCCGCGGGTGGGGCCTGGGAGCAGGCCGCTTGAGCGATCCGCGAAGCGCCGCGAAGGTGCAAGTCGGTGTCAGGGCTCCTGTAGTGGGCTCCTGGCGTGCGACGAGGCAGGGCGCTGCAGTCACGCGTGCAGCCGCTGCGCCCACCTGTCTCTACAGCTTGGGCGAAAGGTGCTGTGGCGGCCTACCCGCGGCGATGGTCGATTTCCAGTTCCGCATGCCGCCGAAGGACTTGTAGCCATTCTCGGTATGTCCGCCGTGGCAGCCGATGCAACGCCGTGCCTCGCCGGATCGCAGCGAGTGCGTGATCTGGTCGCGGACGAATACCGTGCCATCCTCCGCCACGCCGCGCATCTTGATCGGCGTCTCGCACGGGACTCTCACCGCCAGTGAGCCGTCTTGCTCCGGTCGTGCGTAGCCGAGCAACGTGAGTTTGTGGCCGTCCAGGGTGACGTCTTCCGGTCTTGCCTTGCTTTGGGGCACGCGGTTCGGCGCGGCCTCGTAGATCGCCAACGCGGCGAGGTCCTTGGGAATCGAGTAACCCGCTTTGATGCACGAACCGCCCAATTCACGGCATGGAATGCGCTTCGAGTTTCTGTCGTCGTTTGGGTAGAGCTCTGCGAAGGTCGCGTCGATCACCTCCAGGGTGCAGTACGCCTCACCGTACTCGTCGCGTTGGATCTCGCGCACCTGCTGATCGGGCATGGGTTTGCCGTAGATCCGTTGATACGGCAGCGCGATATCGGGGCTGAACTCGTGTCGATCGGGATCATCGACAATCTTGACCATGTCGTCGCCGGGCCGCTTCGACGGTATTCGGGTCGTGCGATAGATGCCCAGGTTGCATCCGGGGCCGCCGCGCAGGTACTTGTCATTGGCGTTCTCGAGTTTCAGACCGGAATAGCAAAAACCATCGGCGAGCGTCAGCATCACCTGGTTGCCAGGAATACCGACCGGCCAACTTGCCTTCCCGTAGAACCGACCGGTCTGCGGGTCGCGCAGCGTCGGATTGTCTTCTTCCTGCCCGTAGGGATTGATCACCGTGATCCTCGGGATCAGGTTGCCCGGTCCCGTCGCCCCCTCAACACCGTGCGGCAGGCGCTCGATGGACAGCACCTGACCCTGGCCGCCGACATGGTTGAGCCGGTAGTAGTTGCCGGTCAGCAGGTCGCCGCCGGTGCGTTCACCGTAGAAATGCAACGAGAGGATACCCTCGACCGTTTTATTCTGAGACCGATAGATTCCGGCGTGTGCACCAAACACCGTGAACTCGTGACCACCGAACTGATCCGTCATCGTCATCCACCACTGGTTGGGGATGGTGGTGATGCCCTGGCTCAGTTTTTCGTCGGCGCGGAAATTCGCCGAGAGGATGTTGCCGTCCGACAGCACGTAGGGATGCAGGACTGCATCGTCATGCGGCCCGATGTTGACGGCATTGCTGCCGTCGGCGTTCGCGGTATAGCGCTGCAAGGCCCAGGACGTCGGTGCCACCTTCCCGGGCAGGTAGACCGGCCGGACCTTGGCGCGGTTGGATACGAAGATCAACTTGTCGTTGCTGATCCATTCCGGATGCATGTCCCATTGGCCACCCGGCGTGTCCCAGGCGTTGATCCGGCCGGTCGCGATGTCGTAGATATGGATCTGCGTCTTTATGGTGCTACCCAGTCGCGGTATGGGCAGGTTACCGTTGAGTGTCCACGTGGTCGGATTGAAGTTTCTGGCGAATGCCACCCAAAACGCGACCTTTGTCGCGTCAGGACTGACACGGCCGTCCAGCGCGGCGCAGATCACTGAATCATCGCCTATGCAGTCGTAGATCGTGGTCTCGTAACCGTCGGCATCGCGGTAGACCAGGTTCGCCTCTTTGAAACCGCCGACGATATGCACCACTTCCGGCAGCGGATCGAAGGCGCTGATCGCATTGGCGCTGATCGTGTGGTCATTCAGGGTTGCCGTGCGCTGCGTGCGCTCGGACCAGGAGTAGACGATGGGGAATGGTTCATCGAATCCGCCGGGCGGTTCTGATTGATCGGGTGCGGGTTCCGGGGGTGGGCCCGGATCGTCCACGATCGGTTTGGGTGCCCCCGGCAGCGGCTTTGGCTTGGGTATCTCAATCGGGCCGGGGAGTGGCGCTGTCCCGGGTGTGTCCACAGGCACCGGCTTCTTGGTCGATTTCGTCGGCGCGGCGGACCTGGTCACCGTCGCCGGCTGCGGCGAGCCTGGTACTTCCAGCAGTTGGGGTGCCTTGGGCAGGCCCAGGTCGACGGGCGCGCCAGGCAACGCGGCGTTGGCATAGGGTGCGCAGACCAGCAGGAGGCCCAGCGTGGTGCGTGACAGGCGTCTCGAACGCCGAAAGCTGGCAGAAATACTCATCGTTCACAGGCAGTCATGGACTACCATGAATTGTCCGCAGACAGCGGCCGGTGGGCTGTTAACTCGCCCACAGTATGGCAACGGTGCGTCATCCGATCGGCGCAAATTTCCCTGTGCATAGTCAGTGCTCTCCTTAGCCGCTCCCGGCTGTGAGACAGCCCAGGGCCCGCCGGAGTTCCGATACACAGCGTGTTGCGAACGGTATTCCCAGTGGTGACTGGTGCCGGGTATCGAGGCGTTTGCGTCTCTCCTGCCCTTTCGTCACGGGCTTCATCGGTCCGCAGCGACCAGCGGCCGCTGCGTCGTCCGCGTCGGCGACCGCGGCCGGGCTACCGGCGCAGCCGCAGCATTCGAAACGTGCCCGACGCGATCGAAAATGCCCCCGTGGCGAGTTCGGCTTCGGCGGTGTTGAACGGCGTCGTGTTCGCGCGAAACACCACCAGCGGGACACCGTCATTGGTCGAGGCGAGGTCGGATCTCAGCTGTGCCAGGAGTTCGGCCGGCACCGTCGCCTCCCCGTCGTCCGAGAAGCGACAGGCAATCGCCAGCGAGCCGCTGGAGCCTTCGCCGGTCAGTTGCGCCACCACCTCGCCCTGGCCGTTGTTGCCGTTCCATTTCAGGTCCAGGTCGCTGCTCACGGAATGGTCTCCGCCGGTTGGGTCCGAGAGTATCAACGTTTCGGGCGCAGTGGTCGTCACGCTGAATGCCGACAGGTCGTCGCCACCGTTGCTGCTGAAGGTGTAGTTGGTGCCGTCGGTCACGAAGGACCGTGACAGCACGGAAAAATAAAAATTGCTGGTGATATCGCGGTCGATCGACACCGTCGTTGTGAGGCCGTTCGAACCCCGCAGATTCAGTTGCCGGCCGATGTTCAGGAAATCACCCGGTTCGCCTCCGACGAATGCCACGTTCTGGTAGCTGCACTGTTCGAATTCTGTCACCGGACTGCCGAGCGACGGCAGGCTTTCGAGGAGGTTCGGGGTCACGGCCGGTTTCCAGAACAACCCGGTAGCCGCCGTGCCGGTGTCGTCGCCCGACAACTTGAGCAGGTTGACGAAACCGTAACGTGTGTCGTTGTCGACTTGTTCGATCACGCTGAACGGTTGGACGGCAACCGAAAGAAACTTCAGTGTGCCGGGCTCGGTGAGCGCGGCTGCGACATACCAGGTGCCCTCCTTGTTCGCACCCGGGAGCTGATCGACATCGACAATCGGCGTGGCCGGAAACTCGAAGTTCGCAGGCAGGCTCAGGGATCTCAGCCATGGCGTGAAGCGGCGATTCCAATCCGGATACTCGTAGACCGCGCCATCGGGCGCAATCAGGCCGAAATGGATGTCCACGAGCCGCGGCGCCGCCCCGTTGTTGAAGCCCGAAAGCCACAACTGCGGTATCTCGCCATCCTCATAGATCGTGTTCTTGGAGAATACGCCGATGCCGACGTCCGCGAAGGGCGCGGACGACGCCAACAGCAGCCAGGCTGCAAACAGTCCTTTCTTCATTGTCTCGACTCTCGGTTGTTGATTGTTCGTAGCCACTGCGGGCTGGAGAGGTCGTCGTTGGTGCGAAGATGCAGGCTTTGTGCCATGTTGTTTTTTTTGAGCCGCCACCGGCTGTTAGTTCCCACGCGAAATCGATGGCGACGGCACCTGGGGCGAAACTGTAAACAATCGTGACGATGCGAGAGGCGGTCGGCGACGCTGACGGTGAAGGCCTCAACCCGCAGCGTGCGGAACCGAGCCCATCGCCATGTGGTCGCGCTTCAGATTGCGTGGCGGTGTTGGATACCAAGCGGGACAAGGTTGGTCGGAAAACCAGGGCGACCAGGCTGCATGAACCTCGCGGATTTTGTTTCACAACACCAGTTGCTCATCGGCGCCACCTAGGTGTTGGTACTTGTCGCGCTGGCGGGCACCAGCGTGTCGGACCTGTTCGGCGTGCAGCAGGCCGATCGCGATTCGGCGCACGCTCGTCGAGGAGCGGCCGTCTTCTCTGCGATGAAGGGTATGGCAGCCGGTCGCGTTATCGGTCTTCGGTGTTGTTTGCCCGCCCGATGCGACGCCAGTTTTGCACCTTGACCGACAGTCGTCCCGGTTCCGCGCGGCCAGGCAGCGAGGAGCGCTTCACGGAATATCCGCTTTCCGTTGCGCCTGTGAAGCCGTCGGCGTCCGCGTGCCGTGCCTGTCCCCGTCTCAGGGGGGGGCTTGCCGATTGCGAGATGCGTCGTCGATCATGCGGGGATTGCGATTGACACACCGGTGGTGCGCGATGACGGATCCTCTGGTCCTGGCATTCGATGTATTCGGCACCGTCGTCGACTGGTACGGATCCGTGGTGCGCGAGGTCGAGACCTTGCGTCCGGGCATCGATGGCGGCGCGTTCGCGCTGGCGTGGCGCGACGGCTATCAGCCGGCGATGCAACGCGTGCGTTCCGGAGAGCTGGGTTGGACCTCGCTCGACCTGTTGCACCGGCAGATTCTCGATGGATTGATCGGACGTTTCGGCCTGCGCGGACTGACGCAGGCGGAGGTCGCGCACCTCAACAGGGTCTGGCACCGGCTGCAACCATGGCCGGACAGCGTCGAGGGACTCAACCGGCTGAAACAGCGGTACATGATCTGCACGCTGTCGAACGGCAATATCGGTCTGCTCGCGGAGATGGCGAAGCAGGCGGCCCTGCCATGGGACTGCATCCTGTCCGCCGAGGTGTTCCGCCGATACAAACCCGACCCCGATACCTATCTCGGCGTGGCGCGCGTCTTCGATGTCCCACCCGAAGCGGTGATGATGGTCGCCGCCCACCAGGACGACCTCGATGCGGCGCGTGCCTGCGGACTGCAGACCGCCTATATCGAGCGGCCGATGGAATTCGGGCCGCGACGTCACAAAGAACTGAGCGGCAGCGATCGCAATACGCTGCACGCGACGGGCCTGCTGGCGCTGGCGGACGCGCTGGGTGCCTGACCGCGGTTGCGGACCTGCCGCTGTGCCGGTCAGGTGTGGAAACCCAGCTCCGCGAGTCCGGCCCGGATATCAGGCTGCTGCAGCAGGGCAATGAAACGCTGCACCGCCGGCAACTCCCAGCGGTTTTCCGGGATCACGAAGTCGTAGTGTTCTTCCTGTAGCGGCAGAAAAGCCAGGTCGTACATCCGCGCGACCGTATCGATCGCGATGCCCCAGTCCGCACGCCCCTGGGCGACTGCGGTCGCCACGGCGTTGTGGGACTTGGTCTGCACCGCATAACCGGCCGGCTGTGCGCCTTGCAGCAGTTCGTCGATCAACACGCGCGTGCCGCTGCCGGCGTTGCGGTTGACCATCACGCAATCGGGATCGGCGAGGGCTGCGGCCACCGCCTTCTGCGGCGTCGACGCTTTGTGGAAACGGGGGTCGTCGCGCCGATAGACGAAACCCTGCATACGCCGGTAGCCCTTCTGCAGACGCATGCCGGCCTCGACGTACGGGGCGTTGTATTCGCCGGTTTCCGGGTCCATCAGGTGGATGCCGGCGATGTCGCATTCACCGCGCCGCACCGCCGACAGTCCACCCTGGCTGCCGACGTGCATCGACTTGGTCGCGATGCCGTCGCGCTGCAGTGCGCGCAGCAGGTAATCCAGGCCGACACAGTGAGAGCCGATCGTGACCAGGTCCGCCGGCGTCAGCTGGCGTGACAGCAACTGCACCTGCACCTTGCTGCCGGCGGTCAGCAGCTCGGTCTGGGCATCGACACGGATGAAGCCGTCGGCATTGCTGAACGCCGTCACCGCACCGGAACTCTTGCCCATCGGGTAGGCGGCGTAGCCGTTGTCGGTCCGCATCAGGCTGACCATCGAAAACTCGGTGCGCCCACGTTCGGAGCTCATGCGCATCGGCAGCTCGGCGACGACAGACTCGCGTGTCTGCACCGGAAGCCCGGCGAGTGCACGCAGGACCGGGGCGACAAACTGGTGAAACGTGAAAATCGCGGAAGTCGGGAAGCCCGGCAGTATCACGACCGGCTTGCGCCCGGTGACTGCGAGACACAGGGGTTTGCCCGGTTTGACCGCCACCCCGTGGACCACCACGCCGGGGTCGTGCAGCGCGCTGACCACCTCGTACGACAGGTCACCCGCACCCTTCGAGGTACCGCCGGAAAGGATCACCGCATCGCAGCCGAGGGCCTCGTCCAGTGCCTGCTGCTGCGCATCATGCTGATCGGGCAACGCACCGAGACGGACCGGTTCGCAGCCGATCTCGCGCAGCGCCGCGGCGACGATCGCACCGTTCGAGTCGTAGACCTCGCCGGGGCCGAGCGAATCGCCCGGCTGTACCAGCTCGTCGCCGGTCGAGATCACCGCGACCCGCGGTCGCCTGAACACCGGCACCGTGGCCAGTCCGACCGCAGCCAGCACGCCGATCTCGCGCGAGGTCAGCAGATGACCGGCGCGCAGCACTGTCTCGCCGCGCCCGACGTCGGTGCCGGCGAACGCGATGAAGGCGCCGGCGGGCAGCACCTTGCCGACCTGGACGAACTGACGGCCGTCGCGCTCCAGCAGCTCGGTGTCCTCGACCAGCACCACCGCATCGGCGCCACGCGGCACCATGCCGCCGGTCGCAATCACGCTGGCGTGTCCGGCGGTGACAGTGCAGCGCGGTGCGATACCCGGCGTCAGCACGTCATCGGTGAGTTCGAGCAGGCAGGGCGTGTCCTCGCGCGCGCCGACGGTGTCCTGGGCGCGCAATGCGAAACCATCGACGTTCGCGCGATCGAAGCCGGGCACATCCACCGGCGAGGTGATGTCCTCGGCGAGTACGCGGTTCAATGCCTCGTCCAACGGGACGGATTCGGTTCCGAGCGGTTCCGGTCTGGCCGCATCCCAGAACCGATGCGACGCCTCCTCGGCCGTCACGACATCCAGGAATTGGCGCTGGTTGGCCGCCTGACGACGTTCGACCAGGGTGTTGGCATCGGTCATGGGTGATCTCCTCGCTGCCGTGAAGCGTCACGGCTCGTAACGGTAAACGGTGACACGCGTGCCGGCCGGATAGCCCTCGCAGTTTTCGGGGATGACGACGAACCCGTCGGCACGGACCGCGCTGCGCAGCAGTCGGTTCTCGGCGATCGCCAGGGGGTCGGCCAGCCCATCCCGCAACCGCACACGGCATACCTCGAGGCGGCCGATCGTGGAGGCGATCTTGCGCGCCAGGGGCCGCTCTACGGGCACGTAGGGCAACGCCGTGTCGTGTCCGGCCAGTCGACGCACCAGGCGCGATCCGAGCAGGTCGTAGGCGCATGCGCAGGCGAGTGGCTGACCGGGCAGCAGTATGACCGGCCGTCCGCCGACCCGGCCGAACGCGGCGCTCTCGCCGGGATTCATCGCAACGCCGTAGATATCGACGCTGCCCGCGTGTGCCAGCGTGGCGACGCTGAAATCGTTCGCACCCTGGCCGGTACCCCCGACCACGATCGCCAGGTCGTCGTCCGGTTGCCGCAGGGCAGCCGTCAGCGCATCGGCATCACCGATCTCGTCGGTTCCACCGACGATGCCACCGTCTCGCCTGATCGCGGCCGCCAGCATGGGTCCATTGGCGTCACGCTCGTAGTGCCCTGCGAGCAGGATCCGCACACGGGGTCGGCCCAGGACCGGCAGCGTTTCAATCCCGGCGAGTGCGAGCCAGCCGACGTCGTGCGGCCGCAGCTGCCGCCCCGCATGCAGCAGGGGTGCGCCGGCCTCGCATTCCTCTCCGGCCACTATCACCCCGACGCCCGGTGCGACGGTGCCGGAGATCTCCATTGTCAGCGCGTGTTGTTCGACGAGCGCCGGATCCAGCACCGCGTCCGCATGGGCCGGCAGGGTCTCTCCGGATACCAGCGAGCTCGCCTCACCGGCGCGCAGAGGGCTGGCGCCGTCGACCGCATGGTAGGGCAGGGGGCTGTAGTCGCTCGCGCCCACGGTACCGGCCGCGATGACCGCGTAACCGTCGATCGCCGCCACGTCGCATCGCGGCAGCGCCGCGGCGGCCTTCACCGCGTCGGCCAGTCGGCGCCCCGCCGCCTCGCCGAGCGGGACCTCCTCGCGGCCGCACGGACTGGCCACCCGGTCGAGCCAGGCGAACACGTCGGTCACGGATTGGCGATGAAAGGGTGGGCGGTCCGGCATGCGCATGGCGTCGCGACGCCGCCGAAACCGGCGTCTGCGTCGCGTTATTGAATGGATCGACAGATCTTAGCGGGAATCCGGCTTCACGTCGCGGGACCGGGTGCCCCGACCGCCTCGGCCGGCAGCGCCTTTGCGAAGAATCGTCGCGCATTGCCCCAGCGGATCGCTTCGGCGAGGTCGGTGGGCAGTTCGTCGAGCCATGCGCGATGAAATGCAACGAAACGTGGCAATTCGATCCAACCGCTGTCCGGTTCGTCCCATGGATTGAGCCTGTCGACCGGCCACACCGGATCGGAGCCGACCATGAAGCGGTCGGCATAGTCGACGATCAGCGAACGCCATGCCGGCAGCAGCCGCCCCTGTGTGTCGACGATGAGGTTTGCACGATGCCGCCACGGATCGCGCGCGGACAACTCGGCGTGCACGTTCGGGCAGCCATCGAGCACGCGGCGCACCTCGTCCGGTGGCAGCATCGAGCCGGCATGCGCCCATAGAAAACGCGTATCGGGGTGGGCGCGACACACGCCCAGCGTGTAATCGGCGCGCGAGAATTCGGTATGCAGCAGGACCGGCACGTCGAACTCCGCCGCCAGGTCGAACAGGCCGGCGATGGTCGGCTTCTGCCAGTGGCTGATGAAGCCGCCGAGCATATGGACCTCGCCGATGCCGTGGTACCGACCCGATTGCAACGCAGCGCGCACACGATCCAGCAGGCCGTCGTCACGGTGCCAGGTCGACCATTCCCCGGGCAGACGATAGAGGCCATAGATCGGGATCACCCGTTCCGGTGCCTGCTCCTGGAGCTCGAGCGCGAGTGCCGGCGGCGTACCGGTCACGACGGCGAGACCGATATGCTGTGCGCGCAGGATCTCTGCCGCCTGCTCGGTGGTCGTGACCTCCTTCTGGTTCCATTTCCAATGCAGGTGGATGTCCGCGAACGGCGGATCGCCGGCGTGCAGCGACGCACTGCCGAGCAGTGCCAGTGTGGTGGCGAGCCATTTCGGTCCAAGGTGCGGTCGCATGTGGCTTCTCCCCGACAACGCAGCGAAGGCGTCTAGGTTAAGCGATCGGGCGTGTCGCGTCTGTCGCGTTTTACCCTTCTCGCCTGCACCGGAGTGCGCAGCGCCGGCAGGGTACCGGATTGGCGGCGGCCGGCCATAACGCGCTAGGGTTGGCGTCGAACCTTCACATCGACCTGGAGACCGGGAGGTACCCGATGAGCTGGAAGACCGCGCACCGATCGTTCTACTACCAGGATGCACCCGAGCCGGAAGATCTGGTGCTGCCGTACGCGGAGACCGCGCTGTTGTGCATCGACGTACAGAACTACGGGCTTGCCGCGAAGGAAAGCGCTGCCGAGCAGGCACGCTGGCAGCCGTTCTACGATCGCATGCAGGACATCGTGATCCCCACGCTGCGTTCGCTGCAGGACGCGTTCCGCCAGCGGGGCATCGATGTGCTGCATGCGCGCATCGCCTGCCTGCTCGAAGACGGTCGCGATCGTTCACTGAGTCAGAAGATGCCCGGCTGGAACAACCTGCTGATGCCGCGCGACAGTGCGGCGTCGCAGATCGTGCCGGCGGTGGCACCGGCAGCAGGCGAGATCACGGTCACCAAGACCACCGACAGCGCACTGACCGGCACCAACCTGCGCCTGGTGCTGGGCAATATGGGTATCCGCAACGTGATCGTCACCGGGATCTATACCGACCAGTGCGTGTCGTCGACGGTACGCAGTCTGGCCGACGAGAGCTTCAACGTGGTGCTCGTCGAGGACTGTTGCGCCGCGGGTACCGATGCACTGCATCGGCACGAGCTGGAGATCATCAACATGATCTATTGCCACGTCGTGACGAGCACCGAACTCCGCGAGATCATGGCGCTGTGAGTACGACGCACTGGGGTGAGGGGATCTGCAGGTACGGTGGCGTCGGGCTGTTGGTCTGGATGTTGGCGGGCTGTTCAACCCTGAATGCGTTGCGCGGCGGCGGTGGTGCCGAGCAGGCCGTCGTCACCGGGAGCGTCAGCTATCGGCAGCGCATCGCGTTGCCACCGGATGCGCTGCTCCGGGTGCAGTTGGTGGACGTCTCGCGCGCGGACGCGCCGGCGCTCGTGCTCAGTGAGCTGGTGATCTACACGCACGGCAGGCAGGTGCCGCTGAGCTTCGAACTCGCCTACGGCCCGGTGAACATCGAGGCGCATCACCGCTATGCCGTGCAGGCTCGTATTGAGATCGGTGGTCGGCTGCGCTTCATCAACGATCAGCGTTACCCGGTGATCACCCAGGGGGCGCCCTCGCATGTCGACATGCTGCTTCAGGCGGTGGACGACCGCTAGGCACGAGCACCGATCCAAAGCGCCCTTCGATGGCGGGCCCCGTGTTGCGGATTGCTGTCGGGCTGAGGCCGGTTTGACGGCTGTCAATGTGGCTGGGTGGGTTTTTGCCGATCCTAGTAGATATAGCCACCTGTCCGGTGAATGCTGCCGACACGAGGCGAGCGATGGCCAAGTCACTGCGAGCATGGTTGGAATCGGATGTTGAGCAGGTGCACGACAGACCGATGCGCTGGTTGTCGGGAGAGTATTTCTTCCGCGACCCGGTGCGACCGATGTACTCGGACCCGGATTATTTCTTTCCGCCGGCAGACGGTGTCGTGTTGTACGCCAGGCAGGTCGCGCCGGATCAGGCGATTGTCGATATCAAAGGCCGCGCCTATTCACTGCAAACGGCATTGCGCGATGCCCGTTTCGATGCCGAGTGTCTGGTGATCGGTATCTTCATGACCTTCTACGACGTGCATGTGAACCGGATCCCTTACGCGGGCCGGCTGGTGTATCGGGAGTTGGACCCGATCAGCACCCTTAACGATCCGATGATCGGGGTCGAGAAGGACCTGTTGGACGAGCTCAGGCCCTACACGCGCCATGCCGCCTACCTGTTCAACAATCAGCGGGTCGTGAACCGCATATTCAGCATGGACCTCCGTCAGCATTACTATGTGCTGCAGGTTGCCGACTACGACGTCGACTGCATTACACCGTTTCGTTTGAAACAGAATCAGTGTTTCGCACAGAACGAACGTTTTTCGCAGATTCGTTACGGCTCGCAGGTGGATCTGATCATTCCACTGTCGGACCATTGGACGTTCACGCCGCTGCTGGGCGAGGGTATGCATGTGGAGGCGGGCATCGACCCCCTGGTCCGGATCACACCCAAGGTCGTCCGGGGCAGGCACGAGTGAGCCAGGGAAAACAGTCATGACCAGCAAGCATCGACGTCAGTCGGCAGACAGTCACGGTGGCATGCCGATGGTCAGCCCGGCGGGTCTCGGGAAACCGGCGTTCCTGATGAACGTGCCGTTCTCGCTGTCGGCGGACGTCGCCAACAATGCCTGGATGGACGAGCTCATCGAGCAGCAGCGGGCAATCGATCTGCCCAGGGCGATGAACCAGTTTCTGCAGCTGTATCACTTCATCGCGGCTGACGCGGTCGTCTATCTGCTGCCGACCCCGAAGCGCGAAGGCCTGCAGGACCTCGTCTATTGTGCCAACCTCGGCGTCGCGCTCGATCATCTCGAGGGCGAAGATGTCGTGGTGCTGTCCAACTTCAGTGTTCAGAACCGGGCGCACGAGATCGAGGTCGGCAAGGCATTTTTCGAGGCGATGGGTTATCGCACCCAAGTGCCGCCTTATCATTTCGAGGGCGAGGCCGAACTCAAGCGTCTGCACGACAACGTCTATCTCGGCGGGTACGGCGTGCGGTCCGACCGCCGGGCCTACGACTGGATGAGCGAGCAATTCGATATGCGGATCGTGCCTCTGGAAGAGACCGACCCCTACCTGTATCACCTCGACTGCACGACCTTTCCGTTGACCCGGAGCGACACGCTGGTATGCACCGAGATGTATACCAAGCAGGAACTGGCGCAGGTCGAAAAGGTGACCAACATCATCGACGTGTCCGTCGACGATTGCCTGTCGGGTGTGTGCAATTCGGTGCGGCTGGGCAACACGATCATGAACGCCTCGCACATCCTGGAGATGAGCACGAGTGACCCGTACTACGACGAGGAGAGACACAAGAACCGTACGCTCGAGGACATCGGCACCCGGCTCGGATTCGAGGTGTCGTTCTTCAACCTGAGCGAATACCTCAAGAGTGGCGCGCTGCTGTCCTGCATGGTGATGCACCTCAATCACCGTTCATTCGACCTGGTGCTGGTGTGATGCGTCCGGGTCCCGCGCGTCGCCGACCGTGCCCGTGAGCTCACGCTTTCGACCGTCCTACCGGAACATCTGGGGCGTCTCCTACCCGCTGATCGTCACGGGTATCAGTGAGACCGTGGTCGATGTCACCGACACGGTGTTCCTGGCCCACTATGGCATGACCGAGCTGGGCGCCATTGCCCTCGCCGATGCCATCTACGCGGTCGCGTTGTTCATGACGCTGGGGTTGGTCGACGGTATCCAGATAACCATCGGTCGACGCGCCGGCGAGGGCGGGTCGCGGCAGATCGGCGCCGTGTTCAACCAGGGTTTGTACCTGCTGCTGATCACCGCAGTTCTCCTGATCCTCGGGATCAAGTTCCTGGTGCCTTCGGCCACCGGGCTGTTGTTTGCATCCAGCGCGATCCACGCGGCCGTCGACAGCTATCTGCAGATCGCGGCATTCGGGCTGCTGTTCTACTCGTTCAACCTGGCGCTCGGTGCCTTCTACATCGGCATCGCGAGGACGCGGATTCTGATCGGCGCGACGCTCGTCCTGGCGACCACGAATATCGTCCTCGACTATGCGTTGATCTTCGGCAACTGGGGACTGCCCGAGCTGGGTATCGAGGGGGCGGGCTACGCGTCCCTGTGCGCTGAGATGGCGGCCAGCCTGTTCCTGTTGTTCGACGTGGTTCGGCAGCGCTACCGGGTGAGCCATCACCTGCTGCGCCTGACCCCTTGGGATTATCCGCTCGTCAGGCGGCTGCTGGCCCTGTCTCTGCCGGTGTCGTTGGAAAACCTCGTGGCGACCGGGCGCTGGCTGGCGTTCTTCGCGATTGTCGAGCAGGTCGGCGAACAACCGCTGGCCCAGGCCAACATCGTCTACAGCTGTTATGCCTTGTTCCTGATCCCGGTGGACGCATTCTCAGAGACCGTGTGCTCGATGGTCAGCAACCTGCTCGGCCAGCTGCGCGCCAGGCAGCTCTGGCCGATGTTGCGCCGCACCGTGGTACTCACCTTTCTCACACTGTTGCCGTTGTTGGTGCTGACGTTGAGCCTTCCCGAACAAGTCATCGCGTTGTTCAGTGACGACCCCGCGATGGTCGACGGTGCGCTGGCCGGGTTGCTGGTGGTGGTCGCGGTCACCTTGATCGCGGTGCCGGCGGAGATGCTGTATTCGGCATTGGCCGGCACCGGCGACACGCAGGCGATACTGGTCATTCAGTCACTGGTCGCCGTCGTGACGCTGGCGACCGTCTACGGCGTCGCGATTTGGCTCGGCCTGCCGCTCGCCTGGATCTGGGTCGCCGAGGGCGTCGGCTGGACCAGCTGCCTGTTGTTGTCCTGGGCCTGGCTTCACGGCGGTCTGTGGCGGCGCATCCAGGTCTGATCCGCGCGGCAGCCGCCAGGTCGTTTGCCCCCACTTCAGCCGTGCAGTTCCGCATTCAGGGTGTCGATCACCGGTGCCCAGTCCGCATCTTCGAGCAGTTCCTCGCGCAGAAATGCCGATTGTGCCGGTGTCCAGAACGGTGCCTCGGCGAGCGGCATGTCGTTGGGTAGGGGACGGTGCGTCTGGATGAACTGCGCGATCGATGCCTGATCGTCCGGCAGGCCGAGTTGCGCAAACAGGTTGTGCATATCGTGTTCGATGGTGTCCATGTGCGTGCTCCTGTGCTGGCTTTCCGATCGGCTTGGCGGGCGCTGCGCGTCACCGCGCGGCCATCACCCTGGCGGGCTCGCCGTCGAGCAGGCGACGGGCGCGTCGGACCTGTTCTTCGTTGGCGGCATGTACGACCACCGTCCATCGACCTTCCTCGGACGCCTCGCGGACACCGGCGATGACCACCTGGTGGTCCGGTCGCGCCGTCACCAGTCCGCCCAGCAGGAGGCCGAACAGGGTCAAGAAGACGCCGAACGCCGACAAGGTGTAGGCGGGGTTGGCGGACGCCATCTCCACGTCGATGAGGATCAGCAGCACGGCGAGTGCGACCCCCGTGAACAAACCGATCACGCCCAGCTTCAGGTGTGCATTGATCGCGGTCCGCGCGATGCCCTGCGACTCCGGTTCCAGCTTGCGCCCGAATGCCACGTCCATCGGCTTGACGACAACGATCTGCGCGCGCGGGATCGCGGCCTCGCTGACCAGGCGGGTCACGGTTTCATCCGCCTGTAGCGGATTGTTGACGACCGCGGCGATCCTGGCCGGATAGCTTTCTTCGATCAGACCCATGCTGGACATGAGCGGCCTCCTGGTTCAGGGAAAGGTTGAAAGGCCCGGTCTCGTTGCCTGGTGGGCCTGTTCGGTGTCAACTCACGGCCCTCAAGAACCATGCCGGGCGCGACCGGTGTGGCCAAGAGGCCTGCCGGACCGGGGTTCTGCGACAGACAGCGGGATCCGGAAGGGCGGCTCGATCGGCTGAGTTCCGCCATCGATGGCGCAATTGACACGGCACCCTCCATGCGACGTGCGATGACGGCTGCCAAGAGTCCGCGAGGCCCGCGTGCGAGTTCGGCGTCGATCGACGTGGTCTCCACGCGGGTCCCAGCGGCTTGAGCATGGCCGGATGGAGCCGGTACATTGCGCCGGGATGCATAGACTATCGCCAACCCGGCGATCACAAGTACGAAGAGAGCCTGAGCGATGACCGAACTGACCCTCGACCAGTCGAACCGCCTGATCGCCGAGGTGTTCGCCGAAGCGACGCGACGCGCGTTGCCGCCGTTGGCCGCGGCGGTACTCGATGCCGGCGGTCACCTCAGGGCGATGCAGCGCCAGGACGGCGTGACCTTTCTGCGCGCCGACGTCTGTCAGGCGAAGGCCTGGGGGGCGCTCGCGATGGGTGTGGATTCCCGCCGACTGGCCGAGCGGTTCGGCGAGGGGGGCGAGCAGCAGGGCTTCCTGCAGGCGCTCAACGCGATGTCGGGCGGCCGGCTGATCACGCTGCCGGGCGGCGTACTGGTCCGCGATGCCGACGGGCGGGTGCTGGGTGCCCTCGGCGTCGCGGGCGGGCCGTCGGACGAGGACGAGGCCTGCGCAATCGCCGCGATCGATGCGTTGGGCCTCGTGCACCGGGCCGGGTGATGGCCGAGGGGGCGCACAAAACGTTGGATGGCTGGCGTATCGGTTTTGCCGGTCTCGGGCTGATGGGCCGACCGATGGCGCGCCACCTGCACGCTGCCGGTGGCCGAATCGCGTTGTGGAACCGTACGCGGACGGTCGCCGAGCAACTCCGGCAACCGGGGATGGCGGTGTGCGATACGCCGAAGAGCCTCGCACAGGTGTCCGACATCGTTGTGTTGATGCTGGCCGATACTGCGGTCGTCGAACAGGTACTGTTCGGCGGCGACGGCATCGCCGCGGGACTGCGCCCGGGCAGCCTGGTGATCGACATGGGCACCACCTCGGTGATGGCCACGCGCGACATGGCGGCGCGCTTTGAGGATATGGACGTCGACTTCATCGACGCCCCGGTCTCCGGTGGCGAGATCGGCGCGATCAACGCGAGCCTGACCATCATGGCCGGCGGCAGCGATACCGCGATCGCGCGTGCGATGCCGCTGTTCGAGGTGCTCGGCAGTCAGTTCACGCATGTCGGCGAGACCGGCGCCGGGCAGGTCGCGAAGGCGGCGAACCAGATCATCGTCGGACTCAACATCGGCGCGGTCGCCGAGGCGCTGGCCTTGGTCGAGGCGGCCGGTGTCGATCCGCGGCGCGTGCGCGAGGCCTTGCTGGGCGGCTTTGCCGGCTCGCGCATCCTCGAGGTACACGGACTGAAGATGATCGAACGGCGTTTCGAACCCGGCGCGCGGGTGACCACGCAGCACAAGGACATGCGTCAGGCCTGCGAGCTCGGCGAGCTGCTTGGCCAGGCGCTGCCGGCCACCGCGCTCGGGCGCACCTTGTACCAGCGCCTGATCGAGGCCGGTGACGGCGACCTCGATCACAGCGCGCTGATCAGGCTGTTGTTATCGCACGACGATAACGGCTGAGTCGCGCCGATTGGGCGCGTCCCCGTTACGGCCGATCGACCGCGACGATACCCACACCGTTCGTCCCGTCCGCATTGCGCAGATGCACCGTGTAGGTCCCCGGCGGCAGTTCGGTGAGGATCGCGGCCTCCTTCGCATACTGCGGTGCGTGCGCCAGCGCCGCGATCTCGGCGGCGTTCGCGGCCTCCTGCCAGTCGTCGTTGGCGAGGATCGGCTGTTGTCCGGCGTACAGGGTCAGCGTCGGATCGCTCAGTGGCCGGTCGATGCCCGCCTCGGCGAGGCTCGGACCCAGGCCGCGCAGCAGCACCTTCACCGGCGTGTCGCCGTCGATGATGAAGCCGCCGACCGCGACGTTCTCGCCGGGTCCGATCAGTGCGCGGCCCGACAGACTCGTCTGGGTCGCCATCGACGGCATCTGGATGTCGTTGTCGATCGCGACGATGCCGACCCCGGTGTCGCCCGGTTTGCCCTTGAGGATCACGGTGTAGACCCCGGGGTTCAGGCGCACGCGAAGCGCGGCCTCCTTCGGATCGGTGGGTGCGATTCCCGCCGATGCGATGCGATCCGCCTGCGGATGCGCGCCCCAGTCGTCGTTGCTGGCGATCACGGTCTTGCCGGAATAGAGCTGCAGTTGTGGGTCCTGCAGCGGTCTGCGGATGCCCTCGGCCGCGAGGCTCGGGCCGAGGCCGCGCAGGATCACCGTCTGCGCCGAATGGCCCTCGATGATGAAGCCGCCGACCTGGACGTCGGCACCCGATTCGCCGACGTACGAGCGGGTCGAGAAGCTCCGGATGCTGCCGGGGCTGCGCTCGAGGTTGATGTCGACCTGACCGGTCACATCGTTGAACGTATCTAGGTCGCCATCGTCGTCCAGGTCAATCGTGTGCACGGGTACCAACTCCGGATACCCATACGAGAGATCCTCGAGCGTTTTTCTAGGAGGCGCAAACACCAGCGGGGTAGTCTGTTCAAATATGAACGAGACAGGGGCTCCCTCCGCGCGGTAGACAACGTCCAGGTCACCGTCCTGATCGATGTCGTGGAAGAACGCACCGCCAGCGCGAGCGTAGTCGGCTCGTGACACGGTGTCACTTTCGAGCGGGATGTCGATGCGCTCGAATTGACCATTGCGCAACGTGATCAGTTCCATGTCGCGGACGAGCGGCGTGCCTTCATACCAGGCTTCCAACAGGAATTCCGGGTAACCATCACCGTCCAGATCGGTAACGAAAGGCGACTGCGTACGCCGCAGGTATCGGTCCACGCCCGCGGCGTAGTCGGCCTTGGACGACGAAAGGCGTGGGAGGTTGCCAAGAAACGCCGGGGCGGCATAGAGGAAGGGTATGCCATCACGTTTTTCAAAGAACGCAAGCTCGCCTGGCCTGTTTACGTCATATGCCAGTACGTCGAGATCGCCATCGGAATCGAAATCGGTGATCCATTGAATATATGCGCCGGGAACCGGAAAAGGAAAGAAGGGGTTCGTGAACACCGGCGCATCATCTGTACCGACGTTTTCCAGGTAGCGACTGCTGTCAACGTGCGGATGGACAGGAGTGAAACGCGCGATTGCGTTGGTGATGTTTCCCTCGAGGTAGCGACTGATATATTCTTTGTTTCCCTCGACTTCGACGATGTCCGTGTCGCCATCGCCGTCCAGATCGACCTCTAGCGAGGTGTACCTGGCCGTCCAGTCGACGAAATCCAGTCCATACAGAGACGAGGCGCCGAGAGACAGGGGTTTGGTCCGGGCAAAAGCTGCTTCGCTTTCGGTTGGTGCCTGTACAAAAACGGCCGCCTGAGGATCGCCGACGTTTTCGAAGAATCTGACATGGCTCGACGTCTTTGAGTCCATCAGAAACAGATCGAGATCACCGTCATCGTCGGCATCGGCAAAGCTGCGGTAGTCGGGCCAGATTCCGAAATAATCGGAGTCGGTCTCAGTCTCGAACATCGAATCGGTTAATAGGGACAGCTGGCTGTCGAGCACGTACAGCCGGTTGTCGATGTTTAGCTCCACGAGACCGTCGTCGTCGAGGTCGACGAGCGCCAGGCAGGTTCTCCATTCACTTGAAACGGCACATTGCTCGGGGAGCGAAAACCTTTCACTCGAGTAAATCAGGTCTTCCCAGGGCACCGTTCGGTCGAGCAACGAATCGAGCGGCCCTACGATCAGGCTTTCTGCCAGATCGGGCTCGTCTGTCGTAGCGATCCAATGAAGATATTTGGCACCGTCGATTGTCGTGACCGCCGGAGGGCCGAACCTGAGCAGCTCCTCGGGCACGCCGAATGGCGTCGCGGTCGCCGCGCGGACAATCTCGTTCCCGGCAAGCGCGGTGTTCGTTGCGAGCGATCCAATCAGGCCGACGGCATAGACACAGCTGCTGACGGCCCTATTGAGCGGGTTGCGGTTGAAAAGCAGGCGATTCATAAGTCTTCCCTGTGTTGATCAATTCATTCGGAGCGCGGTGTGGGTGACCAGTTGCGTCGACCCGGCCGGGCGCGTCGTCGCTACCGTCCCGGCCCATGGTCCTTCTCGAAGCGCATCAGCGTCGCTTCGCTCACGAAGGGTCGAAACCGCCTGCGCGTCAGGCGCAGCATCGACGCGTTGGTCGTGCGCACCTGGAAGATCACGAATTGCGCGCCGGATTCGCCCAGATGCCGGAAGCTTTCCGCCAGCAACAGGATGCTCGCGCCGGTGTTGCGATGCGCGGGTTTCAGGTACAACGTCGAATATTCCACCAGGTCGGGTTTCGGTCGGTGGGCGATCAACCAGCCGATGATCTCGTCGTGCAGCCGCACCCCGACGCTCAGTGCATCGAAGTGCTGCTCGATGACCGTCGGCAAGTACTCGATCGGTACCTGTTCCCTGTCGCGGAGTTCGCTGATCAGCGCCGTGCGTTGTGCATCACTCAGTTCGCTCCATGGAAACACCGTCAGTTCAGATGCCGGACGAGGTATGTGCTGCCAACGCAGATCCTGCAGTGTCGCGGCGGCAACCTTGAAGCGGTGCACCAGTGCCTGCGGACCGTGCCATCCCCGTTTTTCGAGGATGTGCGAGGTGGCCGCAAAACCCGACTGATTGTCGCGGATCGTGAGCGACAGGTAGGTGATGCCCTGCGACTTCGCCCAGGTCTCGAGCGCACTGAGCAATGCCTGGCCGATCCCTTTGCCGGCATACGCTTCTGCCACCAACCAGGAGACGACCTGCAGACGGTTCTTGCGCCGGTCGACGAGGCCGGCCAGCACCCCGTGGTTCTCGGACCCTGTGTGCGCAGCAACGCCGAGCCACTCGCTCTCGGGGTCGCGGTGGTCGAGAAAGGGTCGCGCCGCCGGCAATATCATCCGTGGATATCGCGCGAGCAATGGTTGTAAGCCGCGATAGCATTGCAGCGTGATCCGTGTTCCGGCGTCGTGTTCCATGGTCGAATCAAACGCCGTCTTCGCAGGGGTCGACGAGCGCGATGCGCGACATACGCGCCACAGACGGGCCGGCTCGGTGGGCTATCACGGCCGATCGATCGCGACGATGCCGACGCCGGTCCCGCCGTCCGCACCGCGCAGAAAGACCGTGTAAGTACCCGGGTTCAGCACCGCGAGGATCGCGGCCTCCTTGTCGTCAAGCGGCGGATCGGCCAGCGCGGCGATCTCGTCCGCGTTCGGTGCGGACCGCCAGTCGTCGTTGATCGCGATCACGCGGCTGTGGGCATGCAGCTTAAGCAACGGATCGGCGAGCGGAATCGAGACACCGGCGTCGCCGAGACTCGGGCCCAGGCCGCGGATCAACACCCTGACCGGCGTGTCGCCTTCGACGATGAAACCACCGATGGCGATTCGCTCGCCCGTTCCGACCAGGGCGCGTCCGGAGATGCTGACCTGCATCGCGGTCGACGGCATCTGCAGATCGTTGTCGATCGCGGTGATGCCGATGCCGGTGTCACCGGGTTTACCGTCGAGATGCACGGTATAGGTGCCCGGTTCGAGGCGGATGCGCAATGCCGATTCGCGCGCGTCTGCGGGCGCCAGGCCAGCCGATGCAATGCGGTCGGCCTCTGGGTGATGCTGCCAGTTGTCGTTGATCGCGATCAGCTCGCGTCCGGCATACAGCCGCAGCACCGGGTCCTGCAGCGGTGCCTCGATGCCCGCCTGCGCCAGGCTGGGGCCCAGGCCGCGCAGGATCACGGTCTGTGGCGAGTCGCCTTCGATGACGAAGCCGCCCACCTGTTTGCGCACGTCCTGACCCACGTACGACCGCACCGAGAAACTGCCGATGTTGCCGGGTTGCCGTTTCACATTGATGCCCACCCGGCCATCCGTAAAGGTCTCCAGATCACCGTCGTCTTCGAGGTCGAAAACAAAGGACTCTCCAGGAGGGGGAAAGACGTACCCGGGGAGACGCACGGGTGCCGCGAAACTGAGCGGCGCGACCTGCTCCATCATCACCGAGTTGAGGTATGCTGAGGTCGTCTGCGCGCTGAACACGATATCCAGGTCGCCGTCCCCGTCGACATCGGAAAAGAGAGGCTCGGTCAGATCAGAGAAGTCCTCCTCGTTGAGGGTATCGGTCTTCCAGATCAGGTCGATCGGTTCCCAGGCACCGTCTCGCACGGTAAACAGCATGTACGGCGGCGGCCTCAACGGCTCCGGCAGGTCGTACCGCGGCTCCATGCGGACTATCCATTCCTGAAACCCTTCACCATCCAGGTCCGCGAGTCGCCGCGGCTCAAGCTGGGCCCTGTAGAACCACCCGGGTATATCTATGTTTGACTGCCACGACGCTTCGGTCGTGCTGCCGATCATCACCGGGTCGGCATACAGCGACGGCCGGCCGTCCTGCTTTTCATAAAAAGCGACCAGGTCGGGCCGTCCGACGACATCGGCCAGGACGTCGAGGTCACCATCCGAATCGAAATCCGTCACCCATCGCATGTAGGGTATGTTGACCGGGAAGGGATGGAACGGCAGTGCGTAACGAGGCTCGGCATCGGTCCCGATGTTTTCGTAGTAATTGGGATCCAAGGGCAGAGTGCCGAGCGATCCGGCGTTGAAGAAGTCGGTGTCGCCGTCCCCGTCGACGTCCTCGAACACCATCCGTCGGGCGATCAGTTTCCAATAGGGGGTGAAGATGCCGGCTGCCTCGCGCGCCGTTTCGGGCAGATTGTCGAACATCCGTTGTATCAATACCTCTGGCTCGGTGTTGGATAACAGCAACGCAGGCGCTTCCGGGCTGCCGACATTTTCATAGTACTCGGCGCCCTTGTACAAAGGGCCCTTGAAGTCCACCAGGAAGGCATCGAGGTCACCGTCATCGTCGACGTCGTAGAAATAACGCGACTTGTCGTCATCGGTGATTGGGTTGTATCCCCCACGGAACAGCCCCTCGTCGAGCAGCACGGGCGCTTCGTCGAGCGTGTACAACCGGTTACCGATGTTCAGCTCCAGGATGCCGTCGCCATCGATATCGACCAGCGTCCAGGGGCCATAGTATTGCCCATCGCTACACCACGGCGGCGGCAACCGGATCAGTTTCACCTCCTTGGCCTGGAGTAACCAGGTGCGGTCCAGGAGCAACGGCAGGGGGCCGTATAGAAGGCTCTGCGCGACACAGGAGTCGTCCGTCCGGCGCAGCAGTTGAAGATGTTTGATGCCGTCGATGGTTGTCACGGCCGGTGCCGCGAGCCGCGTGCCGTCAGCCGGCAGGCCGAATACCGTCGCGGTGGTTGAACGTACGATCTGGTCGCCGGCATATGCCGTGGCCAATATCTGGGTACCCGACAGGGCCGCGGCGCAGAGGCAACGCCGGATGGAGGTGGCGAGCGGGCGTGGTTCGAACAGGTCCCTATGTGTCACGACTCTCTATCTTCCCTGGGTTCGATGACCGGCTTCCATTTATTATTCTAGCCCCTGGGGCCGCGCAGGGGCTTGCGACGGGGCCTCTGAGTGCAAGGCCGCCGCCGCTGATGCGATGGTTGCAGCTGTTTCCTGAACGCAGGCTGAACGGACTGGTCGAAGATGTCGGGCGTGGTGGGGTAGGGGGCAGCGGTGGACTGTTTTCGAGAGGTGGCCCGGGAATCGTTGTCTTTGGAAGCGGCCCATCGCCCTACCCGGGTCCCGCTTGCTGGGTTGTTCGGAGTATGGCTCGATGGACTGGGTCCGCTAAGCGACCAATGCGGCCCCTCGGAGATCTCTGCGATGCTCCCGCTACCGGCGATGAGCGGACACTCACTGGGATACTCGAGAGGCGTTCGCAGAAAGCGGCCTAGCGGTGCGCCCCGACGACTTGGGTGCAATGGCTGAAAGATGCATGATCGCTTTATCTGCCTTCGAGGATCCGAAAGCCCGTACCTGTGCTTTTCATTGGGATTCTGACCGTCGGGCCAGCCGGGATGCCGCCGCCTGATTGAAATCCCGAGTTGATAAACCTTTCAGGCACTTCGCCCTCAATTAGCATTTGCTCTTCTTCCGCAGTGAGCGAGATGCCGCTGATCAAACCACCGAGACCAGGTGTGCCTTGTGTTTCCATACCTGTCCCCGCACTGGCGCTTGCCCCTTCGTTGCCCAACCCCAATGCATGAAGGTTCGATAACAAAGCTCTTGCGAACTGAACGGCCACTTGCGATGCATGGCCTTGGGTCGTTCCTTGCCAGTACTCAATGCGAACTGAGATTGTCCAGAGGCCACTTGAAAGCACTAAAAAATGATTCCCGTTACCGTACTCTCGCTTAGGAAGTCGGGCATATTCGGTCGCATTGCCAATGTCTGCTTCTTCAAGCAGGCTCTTTTCTGAACGGGCGATGTCAGCGACCGACTTGGCTGCGTGAAAACGATTGCGATACCGTACTAGCCTGATCCAGGCAGCCCAGTCTTTACCTGAAAACAGTTGCCGAGCCATATCGCGGTCGCCGTGAAGCTGTTTTGCGGTGAGACCGTGATCCGGGAGTTTCTGAATCGTTGCGATCTCTTTGAAGACGTCTATAGCGCTAGGGGGATTCCCGCTGTTCGCGTTTGCAACACTCGGCAATAAAACTATCAAGGCCAGAAGGAGAAGGAGCGGAGCATTCTTACGATTTCTCATCGGATTATCCTCACTGCCGTGGTCGGTGCTGCGACTTCTACACTTTACCCACTTCTCAACGACCAGTACTTGGCCTAACGCAAAAACACTGAGGCATAATGATCTTGATATTCGTTTTTTACGTGCCTGTTTTTCAGTTAATTTGATAATCGAATCCTAGTCGAAGGATAGAGTTAAAAATGGCGTATGATATTGCTGTTCCGGTCGCGTTGGATGTCTGGAAAGACCCCCAGAATTTTGTAATTTTGCATCATGTAAGAGACGAGGCATGGACATATTTTAAATGCTGGGAATCTCCTGGTGAAGATGCACCTTACATTGGTTGTCTTCATTTTGAAGGTGTATGGCATGTGGCATGGACCCGCCATTTGAGCACCAGGGGCTACCCAAAAGTCGAAGACACGGATCTCAGGTCTTACTACCTTGTTGTTCCAGATTCCACGCTTCTGAAAGGTCTCATTGCCGAGCGTTCCAGTAACGACGCCAATTGGCAACAGTATGACAAAAGTGCCTACCAGCATTACGTCGTTGAAAGCCACGATTATTATCTCAGCCTCATCGCCTCTGATGTTCATTTCTCAACAATTGGTAACGAAAACGCAATCCCTTTAGTTGATCTGTGGAACTCAGTCTAGGCTAGTGCCCCCGATTGCTGACAATGCGTCCGATTGTCCGAAGAGCGGTTTCGGCCGGAAGCAGTCTGCTCTTGGCTCTCCCGCGAATGTCTCTTCCTGGCCGCCAGCGGACATCGTCCAGCCGCAATCCACAGACCAATTTGACTGGAGCTTGCCCCCGATGGCCCGGGTTGTTTCCTGGATTGGCCGCATAAAGTCATGCGTCCGTGGGGGTGCGGCGGTCCGGGATACTCCGCACGCCTCCGAGGTGTTCCTGCAACCGGGATTCGCCAGCTGCCCGGTTCTGTTGCATGCTCCGCCATTCGCGGATTGTCACTCGCCTCTGTGGGAAATCGACGCCCGGTGAAGCCATGATCGAAGACTCCGGCCTGATTGCCACGACGTTCGTCGCCTACGTGCTGTTCATGCTTTACCTGGGCTGGCGCGCGCGCTCGCGACTTTTCGATATCAAGGACTATCTGTTGGCCGGTCGCGGTATCGGGCACTGGGTCGCGGCCCTGTCGGCCGGCGCGACGGACATGAGCGGCTGGCTGTTACTCGGCCTGCCCGGCTACGCGTATCTCGCCGGGCTCGAAGCCGGGTGGTTGATCCTGGGCCTGGGGTTGGGCACCTATGCCAACTGGCACCTGGTCGCGCCGCGCCTGAGAGTGGCCACCGAGCATGCGGGCGACGCCCTGACGATCCCGGCCTACCTCGAGCATCGCTTTCGCGATCCCTCGGGTGCGTTGCGCATCACCGCCGCACTGCTGATCCTGATCTTTTTCCTGTTCTACACCTCGTCCGGCCTGGTCGCGGCCGGCAAGCTGTTCGAGGAGGTCTTTGGGCTGCCGTACATCACCGCGGTGGCCGTGGGCACCCTGGTGATCATCGTTTACACGCTGCTCGGTGGATTCCTCGCGGTGTCATGGACCGACGTCGCGCAGGGACTGTTGATGGCCGCCGCACTCGTGATCGTGCCGGTCATGGTGTTCGCCCTGCAGGGCGGCGTCGACGCCGTGGTCACCGGGCTGGCGGACAGGAACGCTGCCTTGCTCGACCCCTTGACCAGTGCAAGCGGTGAGCCCCTCGGTCTGCTGGCCGTATTGTCGTTGCTGGCCTGGGGGCTGGGCTACTTCGGCCAGCCACACATCCTGGCGCGCTTCATGGCGATCAGGTCGGTCGAGCTGATCCCGGGCGCGCGGCGCATCGCGATCGCCTGGACACTGATAGGCATGCTCGGCGCCGGCGCGGTGGGGTTGGTGGGGATCGATTGGCTGCAACCGCCATTGCAGGGTGCCGACGCCGAGAAGGTGTTCATCCTGTTGGCCGCGCAGCTGTTCCATCCCCTGGTCGCCGGTATCCTGCTCGCGGCGATCCTGGCGGCGATCATGAGCACCGCCGACTCGCAGCTGCTGGTGGCCGCCTCGGCCCTGTCCGAGGACCTGTATCGACGGCTGTTCGGTCGTGACGCGGATGATCGCAGGATGATCGCGGTTGCGCGCATCGCGGTGGTGGTGATCGCAGTGCTGGCGTTCACCCTCGCGACGGACCCGGAGAGCAAGGTGCTCGATCTCGTCGCCTATGCCTGGGCCGGTTTCGGCGCAGCGTTCGGTCCGGTGATCCTGCTGTCATTGTTCTGGCCGCGCATGAGCCGTGCCGCCGCGATGGCCGGCATGGTCGTCGGCGGACTGACGGTCTGGGGCTGGAAATCCCTGCAGGGCGGCTGGTTCGACCTGTACGAACTGTTGCCCGCGTTCGTTGCCTCGTCGCTGGCGATCCTGCTGGTGGGTTGGCTGCGGCCCCTGCGTGACCATGCCTGACGGTCCCCGACAGGGAGGAGGGATCGGTGGAAAGGGGCCGACCGTCGACCGCCATCCGGCAGCGCTGGCGCGCCACGGAAGACCCTGTGAGCGGTCAACCGGCGATGCGGCGTTGATTCGCGGCGTCGTGTCGCCGATGCGGAATCGCGACGGCACGGGGTGCGTCGCGCCGATCCGCCCGTTCCAGTAGATCCCGGTTGCCTGCCGGCTCGATATCCAGCGCGTGCAGGACGCGCGTGCACAGTTCATCGGGGGATTGCGCGATCAACTCGGGCGGCACACCGACCTTGCGGGTCAGTCGCGCGAAGTCCTCGAAACCGTAGGACACCATGAACGGATGCATGCCGGCCGCCACGGCGGCGGTGAAGTCCTTCTTCTCGTCGCCGCAGGCGTAGCACCTTGCCGGGTTGATCCGACGATCGTCACGTGCCTGTCTGAACGCGGCGGTCTTGTCGCTCTTCAGCGGGATATGGATCAGGAAATCGAGCCGGTCGACATCCACGGCATGACGTTCGAGCAGGCAGCGCAGCGTATCCAGGGGTTCACGCGTGATGTTGCGCGTGACCATGCCGATGCGGATGCCGTCGTGTCCGATCAGGCGGTTTATCCAGGGTCCGATGCAGTCATACAGGCTCGCCTCGTAGCGGTAGACCTGCGTCAGCGTGTCGATCAGCCTAGCGCGCTGCTGCTTGCCCAGTTGACGCTTCAGGTTGCTCGGGAACTCCTTGAGGCCGCCGAGGTACTTGAACAGATGCCGGCGCTTCTGGAAGCGTTCCAGGTTGCCGATGTCCATGTCGTGCAGCTGGAACGTGCGTTCGATGGCAGCGAAGGCATCGATGGTCGTTCCATCGGCATCCAGGATCAGCAGCCTGTCTTTGCTGTACATATCACGGAAACATTTTTCTCACATTGCCCGACAGCCTACCGCGTCCAGGTTGCAATCGTGTGACCGCCGGCATCGTCGGGAACGTGAGCGACACATGGCCTTGTACCGTCATCAAACTGCCAAGTTGCGGACATACAGTGCGCGCAACTGAGTGGTTGAGCCGACAGCGAACGCTGCGGACCCGGTGTCGAATCCATGCATATCCTGATGCTGTCCGATGTGTATTTTCCGCGTATCAACGGGGTGTCGACCTCGATCCAGACATTCGCCGGGTCTTTTCTCGAACAGGGCCATCGTGTCACGCTGATCGCACCCCGGTATCCCGACGCCTACGAGCCGGCATTCGAGGTGCTGCGGATCCCGGCCGTACGCCTGCCGTTCGACCCGGAAGACCGCCTGATGTCGATGAGCGCGATCAAGCGCCTCGTGCCGCAACTGAAGCAACGGGATATCGATATCGTGCACGTACAGACGCCGTTCGTCGCCCACTATGCCGGCATCCATCTGGGGCGTGCACTGGGTGTCCCGGTGGTCGTCAGCTATCACACCTTCTTCGAGGCGTACTTCGAGAAATACCTGACCTGGCTGCCAGGGGCCTGGCTGCGCGCGATGGCCCGCCGGTATTCGCGGCGTCAGTGCAACCAGGTCGATGCCGTGATCTCGCCATCGCGACAGATGCTCGAGAAGCTGCGCGAGTACGGCGTGAGCCGGCCCGCCGCGGTGATCGCCACCGGTCTGCCGGAAGCAAGTTTCGAGGTGGTGCCGCACAACGCGTTCAGAGAACGCCATGGGCTGCCTGACGATGCCTACCTGCTGTTGTACGTGGGCCGGGTCGCTCATGAAAAGAACATCGAGCTGTTGATCGCGATGTTCGAACGGGTACAGGCGGCGGTTCCGCATGCGATGCTGCTGATCGCCGGGGAGGGCCCGGCGTTGCAGGGCCTGCGCAAGAGGGCCCACGCGACAGGGCGTGGTGCACAGATACGCTTCGTCGGCTACCTGGATCGCTCGACCGAACTCCTGGAGTGTTACCAGGCGAGCGATACCTTCGTGTTTGCGTCGCAGACCGAGACCCAGGGGCTTGTACTGCTGGAGGCGATGGCCAGTGGTCTACCGGTGGTCTCGACCGCGAGCATGGGCAGTCTGGACGTACTGGTCGAGGGACAGGGCTGCCTGATCTCGCCGCCACAGCCGCAGGCGTTTGCCGACCGTGTGATCACGCTGTACGCCGATGCAGGGCAACGCGTCGAACTGGCGCGTCGTGGGATCGCCTACGCGGGCGCCTGGAGCACCGAAGCCAAGGCACAGCGGATGCTCGATTTCTACCGGGGCGTGCTGGCCGGTGAGGTCCGGTCCGAGGATGAACCTATGCACGATGGTGTTGCGGCGGCCGGTGAGAGGATCGTGGACCAAGGGCGATGATATGAACCGATGTGCAAAGACTGGGGCCACAGGCGTCGAGCGGTACCGATGAGGCTTCTGCTGGCCACGGATGCCTGGCATCCACAGATCAACGGCGTCGTGACGACCCTCAGTACGATGGTGGCGGAACTGCGCAACCACGGGCACCAGGTGGAGGCCGTTGCGGTTGGAGACTACCCGTCGTTTCCGATGCCGAGCTATCCGGAGATCCGGATCTCGACCTGGCTCACGGGCCTGGGTGCGCGCATCGACGCATTCAACCCGGATGCGATCCACATCAGCACCGAGGGCCCGATCGGTCACTACGTCCGGCGGTACTGTCTGCGACGTGGATACACCTTTACGACGTCGTTCCATACGCGATTCCCTGAGTACATCCGCGAACGGCTGCCGGTGCCGCTCGGGCTGACCTATCCGCTGGTCCGCCGATTCCACAGACCGGCGTTTCGCACCCTGGTGCCGACGCAGTCGCTGAAGGACGACCTGGAACGGCGTGGCTTCCGTCACCTCGAGGTCTGGGGGCGCGGTGTCGATACCGGTCTGTTCGCACCGTCGCGCAGGCGAACGCATGACTGGGCAGGCCCGATCTACCTGAATGTCGGGCGCGTCGCACCGGAGAAGAACCTCGATGCCTTCCTCGGACTGCCGTTGCCGGGTACCAAGGTGGTCGTCGGCGACGGGCCCAGCCTCAAGGAGCTGCGACAGCGGTATCCGGAAGTCGTGTTTGCCGGGGCGAAATACGGCGAGGAGCTGGCAGGCTACTACGCAGCGGCCGACGTGTTCGTGTTCCCGTCGCTGACCGATACCTTCGGGCTGGTGATGCTCGAGGCGATCGCCAGCGGTACGCCGGTGGCGGCATTTCCGGTCACCGGGCCCAGGGACGTGCTGCAGCAAGGCGTGACCGGGATCATGGACGCCGACCTGGGCGTCGCGATCGCGCGCGCAGCGACGCTGGACCGTGACCTTTGCCGGGCGCAGGCCCTGCAATACGACTGGGCATCGATCGCGCGGCAGTTTCTGCACGCGCTGGTGCCGATCAACGGCGACAAGGCTCCGGCGGTGAAAGAGGCACAATGGCAAAGCCAGGCGATACCGGCCTAAGACGCATCATCAAGGCGGCGGGTTACTCGCTCAAGGGGTTTCGCGCCGCCTGGAAGTACGAGTCGGCCTTCAGGCAGGAGACCCTGTTGGCGGTCGCGTTTCTGCCGCTGGCACTTTGGCTGGGACAGAACGCGGTACAGATCGCGTTGCTGGTCGCCACCCTGTTGCTGGTCGTGATCGTCGAACTGCTGAACTCGGGCATCGAGGCGGTCGTCGACAGGATCGGCGACGAGCCGCACAAGTTGTCGGGGCGGGCCAAGGATATGGGGTCGGCAGCCGTTTTCCTGACCCTGCTGCTGTTGATCGTCGTCTGGTCGACCGTCGCGGTGGAACACTTCTTTCCGGGATTCCACCTGTGGTGAGCAACGGCCTGCACGACGCGGCGCGCAATCAGCCGTCTCGAAACAGACAGCCATGTATATCGAACGATGTCACCTGGCTGACATAGGCTGCTGCGAAGATCGCGCGCAACGCAGCCCATCGAGACGCAGCGCATGAGTGAAAGAAAATACCGGGCAGTCTGGCTGTCGGACATCCATCTCGGGACGCGTGGCTGCAAGGCCGAGTTCCTGCTCGATTTCATCCGCAACAATGACGCCGACCACATCTACCTGCTGGGCGACATCATCGACGGTTGGCGGCTCAGGCGCAGTTGGTACTGGCCGAGACAACACAACGACGTGGTACAGAAGATCCTGCGGCAGGCCAGGAAGGGCACCCGTGTCGTCTACGTGCCGGGTAACCACGACGAGTTCCTGCGCAACTACCTGGACCTCTGGTTCGGCGGCATCCAGATCCAGGAGGAACCGCTGCACACCACCAAGGACGGTCGGCGAATCCTGATGTTGCACGGCGACCGTTTCGACGGCGTGGTGCGGTACGCGAAATGGCTCGCAATGCTCGGCGACTGGTCCTACGAAGTCGCGTTGACTGTGAATCACTACTTCAACCTGGTACGCCGCCGCCTGGGTTATCCGTATTGGTCCCTGTCCGCCTTCCTCAAGCACCGCGTAAAAAACGCGGTGAACTTCATCTCCGATTTCGAACGCCTGGTCGCCGACGAGGCACGCCGTCGCGATATAGACGCGGTGGTCTGCGGCCATATCCACAAGGCGGAGCTGCGCTACATCGGCGACACCCTGTATTGCAACACCGGCGACTGGGTCGAGAGCTGTACCGCGATGGTCGAGGATCACCAGGGTGTGTTGAGCATCCTGCATTGGGCCGACGCCAAGGAGGTCGTCTGCTGCGAGACGGAACTCGATGCGCCGCCCCGCCTTCCGGGTAGCGCCGAAGGTGAGGGCGTGCCCGCGTTCGCGCGTCACTCGGCGGCGCGTTCGCCGGGCTGACGCCTCGCGGTGTGCGCCCGGGCCGCGTCGCGAGGCCGGGAGAGCAGGTCATCGATGATCTCCACGACGCTCGTCTTGTCCCATTTCAGCGCCCCCCGGTAGCCGTAACGAATACGGTGTTCCTTATCGAGCAGGTAGGTTGAGGGTACGGCATACACCCGCCACGCCTTGGCCGCCTCACTGTCGCGATCGAACAATAGGTCGAAGCTGGGCGTGATGCCCCGGTCGTCGAAGAACGTGGCGACATGTTCGGCGCTTTCACCGATATTGACCGCCAGTATGCGAAACGGTTTGTCGCGGTAGCGTTCGTTCAGGCGGGTCAGCGAGGCGATCTCCCTGACGCAGGGTCCACACCAGCTGGCCCAGAAGTTGACCAGAACCACCTGCCCGTCGAGATCACCGAGGTCGATGCGTCGGCCCTGGTCGTCGCGCAGGCTCAACGGCGGCGTCGGGCCGCGCCCGATCGGTACCAGTGTGTTGTCGTCGGATACCTGCCCAGTGTGTTCGGCAATCGGCATCCCGGGTTCCATGGCGGCCGTGGGCGGTGTCGGCAGCCGCGACAGCAGGCCGAACGCCTTGCGGACACGTTCACCGACCAGGTCTCGTTCGATGGATTCGCGCGCGGTCAGGCTGTCGGCATCGCGCAGATGGAAGCCGCCCCTGACTCCGTCGAGGAAATGAAAATACACCGCGGCGCCACCGCTCTGGAGCTGATCCATCAACGCCTGGCTGTGCAGAAACTTGGTGTTCAGCTGCGGCTGGAAGATATAGATCGGCAGGTTGGTCGCGCGTGCGATCGGAAGAAAGCGTGCCGTCTGGCCGATCGGGGTCGAACCGTCGATCAGGTAGGGGTGGTAGAACAACATGCCCTTGAGCGCCTTGCCGCCCGGGTTCTCGAGCTGCCAGATGCGCGCGGCCTGCATCGCGAGCGTCGCTCCACGGCTCTCCCCGCCGAGGACGATGTCTTTCCAGCCCTGCCGGACGGCGTAATCGATCAGCTCCTTGATGTGGCCCGGTTCGAACTCGGCGTACGCATAGCGACCGGTGGGTGCCATGTAGGAACCGTGCAGATCGACCAGCCAGTAGTCGATGCCCTGCCGCTGCACCGATTGCGCGAACGGGATGTTGCCGTCGCGGATGCCGTATTTCGACGGGATCCATATCAGCAGGCGTTCGTGGCGTGCCGGAAACTGCAGCACCTGCATTGTAAAACCCGACGCCAGGTCGACCTCGGTAGGCGTCTCTGCGCCGGCCGTCCCAGCACAGAGCGCCAACAGCACTGCCAGGAAAAGTGCGCCGGCGAGCCGGGTCCCGGGCCGGCTACGGCCGGCGGATGCGCCCACTGTGGCGACCTTTGGTGATCCGATGGCATGCATGCCTGAGTGTGCACCTGGTCTGATGATCGTCTCGCGTAATTCGTCGTGCGGCACGGGCCCCTGCGACAGGGTTGGATCGTCCGCAACTGCCTGCCGACACCGGATTGCATCGGGTCGGTGTCCTGTACAGGTGCAAGGTGCCAGCCGATGCGTCGAGCCTAGGGCGAAGCGTCGCGACACGTCAATGCGATCCAGCGTCGGCGCCCGGCAAGGAGACGCCCGCGCCACCCGATCACTGTCGCGCCGCTTGCCCCGGTGTTACGCTGGTTGTGCGCTGGAAACCGCAGTGACTCCCGGACATCGATGATCGAAAACGCCATCCTGCTGATGCTGGTGATCGACCCGTTCGGCAATCTTCCGTTCGTGCTGGCCGTGACCAACGGGATCTCGGGGGCGCGTTACCGCCGGCTGATCCTCCGCGAGACCGCCCTGGCGATGCTGATACTCGCCGGTTTTGCTTTCGCCGGCGAATACATCCTGCATTACCTCAACGTGGAGCGTGCCTCGTTGACCGTGGCCGGCGGCGTGATCCTTTTTCTGATCTCGTTGAAGATGATCTTTCGGTCGGCTGCGGCCATCTTCGAAGACAACTATCGTGACGATCCGGTGTTGGTGCCGATCGCGGTACCGGCGCTCGCGGGCCCTTCGGCGATCACCACGGTGATGGTGCTGCACGGCCAGCAACAGACCGGTGCGGTGAACCTGTTGTTGGCGCTGTTTGCGGTGTGCTTCGTCACCGCAGTGATCCTGCTGCTCGGCCGGCGAATCAGCGACTATCTCGGACAGCGCGGGATAAGGGCATTGGAAAAGTTCATGGGGCTACTGCTCAATCTGGTCGCGGTCAACATGATACTGGTTGGCATCAAGGCATTTCTGGGTCCCGCCACGGGCTGATCCGTCAAAGGCATCGCCGGGTATCGGACCGGGTTGGCCGCTCAGCCTTTGCCGAACAACAGGGGCGCGACCTCGTTGAAGGTGCTGGCGAAGTGCACGGTCAGCCCCTTGCGGATGTATGCCGGGATCTCATCGTAGTCACCGCGGTTGTCTTCCGGCAGGATCAGTTGGCGTAGGCCGGCGCGTTTCGCGGCGATCACCTTCTCGCGGATACCACCGACCGGAAACACCTCGCCGGTCAGCGTGATCTCGCCGGTCATCGCGATCTTGCGTACCGGTTTGTCGAGCGCCAGCGACAGCAGTGCCGAGGCCATCGTGATCCCGGCGGACGGACCGTCCTTCGGCGTCGCACCGGCCGGTACGTGCAGATGGACGAAGGCTTCCCGGAAGAAGGCCGGGTCGGCGCCGAGTTGGCGGGCATGGCCCACCACATAGCTGTAAGCGATCTCGGCCGATTCGCGCATGACATCGCCGAGCTGGCCGGTGAGCTTGAATCCGCGGTTGAATCCGTGCGCCCTTGCCGCCTCGATACTCAGGGTTGCGCCGCCCATCGCGGTCCACGCCAGGCCCGTTACGACACCGGGTCCCCGCAGGGTGCGTTCGTCGCGAAAAACCGCGGGTCCGAGGTAGGTCTGCAGATCTTCCTTGCTTACCTCGATCGGCGTCGCGGCTCCGTCGAGTACCTTCACGACGGCCTTGCGTGCAATCTTGCCCAGCTGCTTCTCGAGACGCCGCACCCCGGCGTCGCGCGCGTAGCTGTCGATGATCGCACGCAGCGTCGCTGCCGAGAGTCTGAGGTCCGCCGGTTTCAAGCCGGCGCGGCTGATCTGGCGCGGCAGCAGATACTGCCGGGCGATCTGCAGCTTCTCCTCGGCGATATAGCCGGACAGCTGGATCACCTCCATGCGGTCGAGCAGCGGTGCGGGGATCGTGTCCAGCTGGTTGGCGGTGGCGACGAACAGCACCTTCGACAGATCGAAGCGCAGATCCAGGTAGTGATCCATGAAGTCGACATTCTGTTCGGGGTCGAGCACCTCGAGCAGGGCCGAGGCCGGGTCACCGTGGTAACTGGCGCCGATCTTGTCGATCTCGTCGAGCATGATCACCGGGTTCTGGGTCCCGGCGCTCTTCATCGCCTGGACGAACTTGCCCGGCATGGCGCCGATGTAGGTACGGCGGTGACCCTTGATCTCGGCCTCGTCACGCATGCCGCCGACCGAGAACCGGTAGAATTGTCGACCGAGTGCATCGGCGATCGAGCGGCCGATCGAGGTCTTGCCCACGCCGGGTGGGCCGACCAGCAGGATGATGGATCCGCTGATCTCGCCCTTCATGATGCCGACCGCGAGGAATTCGAGGATGCGCCGCTTGACGTCCTCGAGCCCGTAGTGGTCGCGGTCCAGCACCTTGCGTGCGCGCTCCAGGTCGAGCTGGTCCGCGGAGTGCCGGCCCCAGGGCAGCAGCGTGATCCAGTCGAGATAGTTGCGCGTCACCGCGAATTCCGGCGAACCCGTTTCGAGCATCGCCAGTTTGGCCATCTCTTCCTCGACCCGCGCGCTGGCCTCGTCGGTCAGCTGCAGCGACACGAGCCGTTCGCGGAAGGTGTCGATCTCGGCGGTACGGTCGTCTTTCGAGATGCCGAGTTCCTGCTGGATCGCCTTGAGCTGCTCACGCAGGAAGAACTCGCGCTGCTGCGCCTGCATGCGGTCCTCGACCGCGCTGCGGATCTTCTGCTGCGCCTTCGCGAGGTCCAGCTCGCGGTGCAACAGATCGAGCACCTTTTCCATGCGCGGCAGCAGGGGGTAGGTTTCGAGTACCTCCTGCAACTCCTCCTTGTCGGAGGTCGTCAGGCTGGCGGCAAAATCCGCGAGGTGCGAGGGATCGTCGGGTCCGAACCGATCGAGGAACATGCGCAGCTCTTCCTGGTACAGCGGGTTGAGCGGCAGCAGCTCCTTGATGATGTTGATCAGGGCTATCGAGTAGGGCTTCAGGTCCGGATCGGGTTTGCCGGCCGGTTCGCGCCGGTACTCGACGCGCGCCGTGAACGGCGCCTCGCCGGACAGGATCTTCGCGATCTCGAAACGCTGGATACATTCCACAAGGACCTGGGCGTTGCCATTGGTCGCCTGGACACGGTGAATGCGCCCGACGGTGCCGACGCGATGCAGGTCCTGCGTCGCTGCCTGTTCGGCATCGTCGTTACGGGTGAGCACGATACCGATCAGGTTGTGCCCCGCCTCATGTGCCGCCTCCAGGGTGGCGCGCCAATGCGCGGCGTCGATCACCAGCGGCACGCCCTGGCCGGGGAAGAATGGGCGCGTCGCCACCGGCAACAGATGGATCACGTTGGGCAGGACCTCGTCGGAGCGGGCCAGGGGTTTGGCGGCCTCGATGACCTCTATGTTGTCGTCCGTTTCGCTCATTATTCGTGGATCCGACTGGGATGTGGCGGTCGAGGGTCGCCGGGGCGGCGGCTTGACCAGGGGTTGTCGTCAACAGATGGGGGCGGTACCGGCCGAGTACAAGGCGTACCGCCACGACATGGCGTCCGCGCTCATGCAACGTCGGGGCTAGGCGAGGGTACTGTCGTAGTAGTGCTCGCGGGTATCGCAGCGGCTGATGCGCAGTTCCACAGGATTTCCGGGAAGGGTCAGCGCCAGGCGTTCGATCTCCAACAACGGGGTGCCGACCTCGACGTTCAACAGTTGCGCCTCGCGCTCTCCGGCAGCCACGGCGCGCAGCTTTTCCTCGGCGCGATGTATCGTCACGCCGTACCTGTGCTGATAAAGCTGATACAGCGTATTGGGCAGATGTTCGTCCGGTTGTACCAGGTCGGGAAACAGCGCGGTCGGCACCACGATGGTCTCGACGATGGTCGGCTTGCCCCCCAGGTCCCTGATACGCTCGATCTGGATCACCCGGGCGCCGGCCGGCAGTTTCAGCGCCTGCGCCTCGCGTTTGCTCGCGCGTCGCCGCGACCATGACAACACACTGCTGGTCGGCAGGACCTTGCTGCCGTCGTTTGCGGCGATATGGAAGAAGTGGAACAGCACGCGCTGTGCATCGTGGCTGGCGACGAACGTCCCTTTGCCCTGTTGGCGGACCAGGACATTGATCGCAACCAGGTCGTTCATTGCCTTGCGTACCGTGCCCTGGCTGACGTTCAGCTGTCGGGCCAGCTGCTGCTCGCTCGGCAGCAGGTCACCGGGCTGCCATTCGCCCTCGGTAATCCTCTGCGTGAGGATCTCCCTGACCTGTGCGTACAGCGGACCGCCACGATGAATGGAAACGCTGTTCAATCTATCCCTCCCGACCGCGAAGGTCGCCGATTTTGCCCGCGGAGAAAAGCGCTGTCCAACGTCCGGGCAACTAAATCGTAGCTCTTATATAAGAGTTATCAAAGATGCTTGACATGGCCCGGGTGCGCTACTAGATTTTCCGCATATTTTCGGCCGCAGTGGGGCGGTCGTCCCACGCTATCCGGAGGACGCATGATCGATTTCGTAGTGCACGATGAGGGCGACAGCGTCGGCGTCGTCGTCGTTGAAGGGGTACAGGCCGGTGCCGACCTGACCGGCTGGATCATGGACCAGGACAAAGAGATCAAATTCAAAGCGGCCAGCGATATCCCCATCGGGCACAAGCTGGCGATAAAGCCGATGAAAGAGGGCGATACCGTCATCAAGTACGGGGTCGACATCGGTCGCGCGGTCGCCGATATCGGCGTGGGCGAACACGCGCACGTCCACAACATCAAGACCAAGCGCTGGTGATGAGCGGTCGCACCTGACGGTCAGCTTTAATTTTCAAGAGTTGGAGAGAAGTCCATGGCTTTAGACCTTAACAACGCCACGTTCTGGGGTTATCGGCGTGAGAACGGCCGCTACGGGGTGCGTAACCACGTGATCATCCTGCCTGTGGACGACCTGTCGAACGCAGCCTGCGAGGCGGTCGCGAACAACATCAAGGGAACGATGGCATTGCCACATCCCTATGGCCGGCTACAGTTCGGAGAGGACCTGGATCTGCATTTCCGCACGTTGATCGGCACCGGCGCGAATCCGAACGTGGCGGCGGTGGTCGTGATCGGCATCGAAGAGGGCTGGACGCAGCGCGTGGTCGACGGCATTGCGGCGACCGGCAAGAAGGTCGCGGGCTTCGGCATCGAACTGCACGGCGATCACGAGACCATCATGCGCGCCTCGCGTGCGGCCAAGGAGTTCGTGCAATCCGCATCCGAGCAGCGTCGCGAGGAGGCGCCGTTGAAAGAACTCTGGGTTTCAACGAAGTGCGGTGAATCGGATACCACCTCCGGTTGCGGCGCGAACCCGACTGTCGGCAACGCGTTCGACAAGCTGTACCCGCACGGCACGACGCTGCTATTCGGCGAGACGTCGGAGATCACCGGTGGCGAGCACCTGGTGGCCGCGCGTTGTCGAGACGACTCGGTGCGTGACCGTTTCATGTTCATGTTCAATCGCTACCAGGACATGATCAACCGCTTCAAGACCAATGATCTCTCGGAATCCCAGCCGACCAAGGGCAACATCGCCGGTGGCCTGACGACCATCGAGGAGAAGGCGCTGGGCAACATTCAGAAGATCGGCAAACAGTGTCTGGTCGACGGCGTGCTGGACAAGGCCGAGGCGCCGACAGGGCCCGGACTCTGGTTCATGGATTCGTCATCTGCGGCGGCGGAGATGGTCACGCTGTGCGGCGCTGCAGGCTATGTCGTGCACATGTTTCCTACCGGACAGGGCAACATCATCGGCAATCCGATCGTCCCGGTGATCAAGATCTGTGCGAATCCGAGAACCGTGCGGACCATGGCCGAACATGTCGACGTCGACGTGTCGGGACTGTTGCGTCGCGAGATGACACCCGATGAGGCCGGTGATGCGTTGCTGGAGTCGATGTTCCGCACCGCGAACGGTCGTCTGACCGCGGCCGAGGCACTCGGTCATCGCGAGTTCGTGCTGACCCGCTTGTACGAAAGCGCCTGATCGAACGCACGCTGGCGCAGGCGGGTGACACGCCACGCGCCTGTTCAACGGTGGCTCACAGGGACGTGAATGAACACCGGCACGAATGGCGGAGGTCCGTCGCGATAGATCGACTGTGACGCCGTCCATTGATTCGATAACAACAGAGGTGAGAGGAGGAGATATGAAACTCAAGCAATTGGCCGCGGTCGCCCTGCTGGCGATCATGCCCATGCACGCGGCGTTCGCCGAGTATCCCGACAAACCCATCAGCTACATCATTCCGTTCGGACCGGGTGGCGAATCGGATATCACTGCACGCCATCAGCAACCCTTCTTCAAGGAGAAGTTCGGTCAGGACCTGGTTATCTCGTACAAGCCGGGCGGCGGCGGTGCCGTCGGGTGGTCGCAGCTCAATAGCAGCAAGGGCGACGGTTATACCATCATGGGTATCAACCTCCCGCATATCATCGTCAAGCCGATGCAGAAAGACGTCGGCTTCCAGACCGACGACCTCGTGGGGGTGTACATGTTCCACTACACCCCGGACGCGCTGGTCGTCACGAAGGACAGCCCGTTCAAGACGGTCCAGGACGTGATCGACTATGCCAAGCAGAATCCGGGCAAGCTGACCCTGTCGGGTTCGGGCAAGGGAACCGCGAACCACCTGGCGCAGGTGCTGTTCGACAAGATGGCCGGCATCAAGACCACCTATGTCGCGTTCAAGGGCACCGGTAAGGCGGTTGCTGCATTGTTGGGCGACCAGGTGAAGGCCGAGTGGGGCTATACCTCGGTCGGTGCAAAGCATGCGGACCAGGTGCGTCTGCTCGCCGTGGCCATGGAAAAGCGTCACCCGAAGTTCCCTGATGTGCCGACCTTCAAGGAACTGGGTTTCGATCTGGTCTCCGGTGCCTATCGCGGTATCGCAGTGCCCAAGTCCACACCCGAGGACATTCGCGTCAAGCTGTCGAAGATGATCGGTGAGATCAATGCGGATCCCGAGTTTCAGCGGCGCATGGAGAATGACGGCATGGCCCTGCTCGATGTCGACTATGCCGGGATGAAGGCCTTCATGGACGAGAAGAAGGCGGTCTACGGCGAAGCGGCACGCGAAGCCGGCGTCGTCAAGTAAGCATCCACCCGACTGTCCGACGACCGGGCCGGGAGGGCGGCGACCATGCCGGGGATCGAATACCTGCTGGAGGCCTTGACACTGTTCAACATCATGCTGGCGCTGGCCGGCGTGGTGGCGGGGACGGTGATAGGTTCTCTGCCAGGGCTCACCGCGACCATGGCCGTCGCCGTCCTGGTTCCGATCACGTTCACGATGCCGCCGGCGTCTGCGCTGATCCTGATGGGCGCCATCTATACCGGGGCGATCTATGGCGGTGCCTATGCCGCCATCCTGCTGAACACGCCGGGGACGCCGTCGGCGATCGCGACGACCTTCGATGGCTTTCCAATGGCCAAACGTGGCGACGGGGATCTCGCCGTCACGCTGGCGTGTCTGGCTTCGGTCGTCGGCGGGCTGGTCGGTGCGGCATTCCTGTTGATGCTGGCACCACCGCTTGCCGACGTCGCGCTCGCGTTCGGGCCGGTGGAGTATTTCTGGCTCGCGGTGTTCGGCCTGACGCTGATCTCCGCGCTCTCCGAGGGCAACCTGCTGAAGGGACTGATCGGGGCCTGCTTCGGCCTGCTGCTGGCCTGCGTGGGTGTCGCCGAGATCAGTGCCGACATCCGTTTCACCTTCGGCAGCCAGACCCTGCTTGGCGGCATCGAGACCGTCAGCGCGCTGATCGGGCTGTACTGCGTACCGGTACTGATCGACCTGGTGGCGACCCCCGACAAGCACCTGAAGGTAACGCACGAGCCGCGCGGATTCAGATTCCGCGAGGCATTGGCGATCTCCTGGAACCGCAAGGTCAATCTGGTGCGCAGCTCGGTGATCGGGACCCTGGTCGGGATTCTTCCGGGTGCCGGCGGGTCGATCGCCGGCCTGGTCGCCTATTCGGAGGCGCGCCGCAGCTCCGACCGGTCCGAGCAGTTCGGCAAGGGAGAACCCGAGGGCATACAGGCCACCGAGTCGGCGAACAACGCGACCGTCGGCGGCGGCTTCATCCCCACGCTGGTGTTGGGCATACCCGGCACGCCACCGGATGCGGTGATCCTGGGCGCCCTGCTGATCCAGGGTGTGCGCACCGGCCCGAACCTGTTCACCGAGGAAGGCTCGATCGTCTACACCTTCATCTATGGCCTGTTCCTCGCGACCCTGTTGATGCTGCCTGCCGGCCTGGTGATCGGTCGGTACGCGTACAAGACGATCATCACGGTACCCAAGGCGCTGCTGGTGCCGACGGTCGCGTTCATGACGATGATCGGCACCTACGCGATCCGCAACAGCGTTTCGGATGTGGTCGTCATGATCGTGCTGGGCGTGGTCGGCTGGATATTGAACCGCTTCGGTTTCAGTCCCTCGCCGATCGTGCTGGGCCTGATTCTCGGCAGCATTGCCGAGCAGGGGTTCGTCCAGGCATGGACGATCGGTGCGGCGACAGAAGACCTCGTCGGCATGTTCTTCGGCCGACCGATCAGCCTGGCGATCATTGCACTGATCCTGTTGTCGCTGTTCTATCCGTTGATCAGGGCGCGATGGCTGGGCAAGGGTAGGAGGAAGGTCCGTGCCGACTGACGCATCCCCACAATCGCCGAAGCGTGACGTCGCCGGCATGCTGGTCGCGGTCGCGTTCATCGTGCTGGCCGCGGTGTCGCTATGGGATACCACCAACATGGCGGATTCCGACTCGTACGTGTTCCCGCGCGCGATCGCGATCGCGATGATCGTATTCTCGGTGGCGTTGATCGTCTGGAATCTGGTGCGACCGGTGCCGGGCAATGGCGTGTCGATGCCGGGTGCGTCGACCCCGCGCCGGGTGGGGCTGGTGGCGGCGATGCTCATCGGTACGGCGCTGATGCCCTATATCGGTTTCGTATTGTCCGGCCTGGCGACGTTCGCGGCACTGATGCAGTTTGCGATGTACGACCCCTGGACACGTTATCGGATGGTCGCCTACCCGCTGATCGGTGTCGGCGTGGTGCTTGGTTTCTACGCGCTGTTCGCCAAGGTCCTGCTGGTACCGCTGCCGACCGGCCTGCTGTTTGAATAACCCGCACCGAATCCACCCGTTTATCACTTTGCGCACAGGAGGACATCGGTGGCTGATGTCGTGATTGCTGAATTCATGGACCAGGCGGCGGTCGACGGCCTGGCCGGCGAGTTCGAGGTGTTGTACGACCCCGACCTCGTCGATCATCCCGACCAGCTGTCGGCGGCGGTGGCCGATGCGCGTGCGCTGATCGTGCGCAACCGGACACAGGTACGGGGTGCCTTGCTCGACGCCTGCAAGATCCTGCAGGTCGTCGGCCGGCTCGGCGTGGGCCTCGACAACATCGATCTCGAGGCGTGCCGCGAGCGTGGCGTTGCGGTCTGCCCGGCTACCGGCGCCAACGACGTCGCGGTCGCCGAGTATGTCGTCGCGACCGCGATGCTGTTGCTGCGCGATGCCTACCTGGCGGGTCCTGCGGTGATTGCAGGCGAGTGGCCGCGCCAGCGCTGTATGGGGCGCGAGATCGGTGGCAAGCGGCTCGGCTTGATCGGTTTCGGCGGTATCGCGCGCGAGACCGCGCGCCGCGCGCGTGCGCTGGGCATGCAGGTCATGGCGTTCGATCCATTCGTCGACGCGGGCGATCCGGCGTGGCGCGATGTCGAGCGCGCCGAGCTGGATACACTGTTGCGGCACTCGGACGTGGTCAGCCTGCACGTGCCGCTGAGCGATACGACCAGGGGGCTGCTGGATGGCCCGGCGATCGCCAAGATGAAGCCGGGCGCGGTACTGGTGAACACCGCGCGTGGAGGCATCGTCGACGAAGACGCCCTGGTCGGTGTACTGAAGTCGGGACACCTGGCGGGCGCCGCCATCGATGTGTTCGCGGAAGAGCCGGTGGCGGCGTCGGGCGGTGCGCGCTTCGCGGGGGTCGACAATCTGGTATTGACGCCCCATATCGCCGGCGTGACTCGGGAATCGAACGAGCGGGTCAGTGCGGTCACCGCCGACAACGTGCGCAATGCGCTGCGCAAGCGATGAGTACGGTCACGTTGAGCCTGGAGCAGGCCGAATCGCTCGCCAGCGCCGTGCTCGTGCGGCATGCGACCAGTGACGCAAACGCCGCCAGCGTCGCACGTGCACTGGTCGCCGCGGAGGTCGATGGGCAGAAGGGACACGGTCTTTCGCGTCTGCCGTCGTACGCGGCCCAGGCGGCCTCCGGCAAGGTCGACGGGCACGCACAGCCGGCACTCGATCAGACCGCCACCGCCGCGATACGTATCGATGCCGCAAACGGTTTTGCCTTTCCGGCGATGGCGCTGGCCGTCGAGACCCTGGCGACGCTGGTCGGTGCCACGGGTGTTGCGGCAGCCGCGGTACATCGCTCGCATCACTTCGGCCAGGCCGGTTACCACGTCGAACAGCTCGCGGCGCGCGGGCTGCTCGGGCTGGTATTCGGCAACAGCCCGCAGGCGATCGCGCCGTGGGGAGGCAGTACCGGTGTGTTCGGAACCAATCCGATCGCGTTTGCCGCGCCGCGACGATCCGAGCCGCCGCTGGTGATCGATCTCAGCCTGAGCAAGGTCGCGCGCGGCAAGGTCATGGTCGCCGCACGACAGGGAGAGCCGATCCCCGAAGGCTGGGCGCTCGACCGGGACGGCAAGCCGACGACGGACGCCGAGGCGGCGCTGCAGGGCACCATGTTGCCGATGGGTGACGCCAAGGGCGCGGCCCTGGTGATGATGGTCGAGATCCTCGCGGCGGCATTGAGCGGTGCACGATTCGGCTTCGAGGCCTCGTCGTTCTTTACCGCCGAAGGCCAGCCGCCCGGTGTAGGCCAGTTCCTGATCGCGATCGATCCCGCTGCATTCGCCGGTGGGGCCTTCGTCGAGCGCATCGAGACCTTGATCGCGGCGATCCTCGCGCAGCCGGGGACCCGGCTACCCGGTACACGGCGTCTTGCGCTGCGTGCCGCGGCCGCACGCGATGGCCTGGCGGTCCCGCAGGCGCTGCACGAGGAACTGCAGAGCCTGTCGGCGAACGCCTGACCGTGGGTGAGGTATAGGTTGTGACGACGAACTACAAGATCGCATTGGTGCCTGGCGACGGTATCGGGCACGAGGTCGTGCCCGAAGGCGTAAAGGTCCTGGAAAAGATCGGCGGCCGCTTCGGTATCCGCTTCGACTGGGACCTTTTCGACTGGTCATGCGAGCGTTTCCACAAGCGTGGCAGCATGATGCCGGCAGACGGTATCCGGCAGATCGCCGGGCATGATGCCGTGTTCCTCGGTGCGGTCGGTTTTCCGGGTGTCCCCGACCATGTCTCGTTGTGGGGGCTGCTGATCCCGATACGACGCGAGTTCCGGCAGTACGTCAATCTGCGCCCGGTGCGCCTGTTCGAGGGAGTGCCCTGTCCGCTGGCCGGACGGGTTCCCGGCGACATCGATTTCTACATCGTGCGTGAGAACAACGAAGGCGAGTACTCCGAGATCGGCGGTGTGCTGTACGCCGGCAGCGAGCAGGAGACCGTGGTCCAGGAGAGCGTATTTACCCGCAAAGGTGTCGATCGTGTCCTGCGCTACGCGTTCGAGCTCGCACAAAGCCGTCCGGCACGACACCTGACCAGTGCCACCAAGTCGAACGGCATCATCCACACGATGCCGTTCTGGGACGCCCGGGTCGACGAGATGGCGCGGTCATACCCGGACGTTTCGGTGGACAAGTTCCATATCGACATCCTGACCGCGCACTTCGTGCGTCACCCGGACTGGTTCGATGTCGTGGTCGGCTCGAACCTGTTCGGCGACATCCTGTCCGACCTGGGGCCGGCCTGCACCGGCACCATCGGTATTGCACCGTCGGCCAACCTCAACCCGGAGCGGGAGTTTCCGTCGTGCTTCGAGCCGGTACACGGCTCGGCACCGGATATCGCGGGCAAGGGCGTCGCAAACCCGATCGGCCAGATCTGGTCGGGTGCGATGATGCTCGACCACCTCGGACACCGTGCCGCGCACGACGCGATCCTGGCCGCGATCGAAACGGTGCTGGCGGATCCGCAGGCGCCGCGCACGCCGGACATCGGGGGCAATGCCACCACGAAAGAACTCGGTGACGCGATCGCGTCGGCGCTGTGATTGGCGGCCGCGACGGACCGGAGCCGGAGATCGATCAGACGACCAGCATCGCCCCCGGGGAAACGATCTCAAGCATCTCGAACGACTGGAGGTTGACCTCGTCGACCGTCGGGCCGACGACCTCCGCAGTCAAGCCGGACAGGTCCCAGGCGAGCGGTGCGACCGTGCGTCCGGGCGGTGCCGCAGACCGCTGTTTGGTACCCGGTTCGACGGAATGCGCAATCGCGTCGGCAATGTTTACGAGGGCTGTTTCGCGCGCCAAGGTGGTCGCGGCGCCGATGTCGTGATGGAACCGTACCGGGGTGACCAGGCTGTCCGGCAGATGCCAGGCCTGCAGCAGCGCGGCGCCGACTGTCGCATGATCGAATCCCAGTACCTCGCGCTCCACCTGATGCTGTTCCGTCCCCTCCGCGGCGCAGCGGGCGAGGATCTCCTGTGATTGCCCGGGCAGGCCGTGGTACATCACCAGTTTGCCGACGTCGTGCAGGAGTCCGGCCACGAACAGGGTCTCGCCGCCCTGTGTGGCGGAACGCGCGGCGAGGTTGCGCGCGCTGAGCCCGGCGAAGACGCTGTGATGCCAGAACGCCTCCATGTCCACCAGGTCGGTCGACACCTGCTTGAACGCCTCGACAGCCGAGGTCGCCAGTATCAACGCCTGGAGGTCCTTGCTGCCGATCACGGTAATCGCACGTGAAACCGTCTCGATGCGGCCAGGCAGTCCGTAGTAGGCGCTGTTGACAATCTTCAGCAGCCGCGCGGTCAGGCCTGGGTCATAGTTGACGACTTCGCCGATCTGTTCCGCCGATGCGCGTGGATCCTCGAGCAGGGCATTGACCCTCAGACAGACGTCGGGCAACGACACGAGATCCGAGACCGAATTGACGAGATGGTCGACATCCACGGGCCTGTACTCCGTGATCGAGTGGGGTTCTGCGGGCAGGGCAGGTGCGCGACCCGGCCAAAGGTGTATCCGATGGGTCCTCCTAGGATCGGCGGAAATGTCTGTGACTTGAGCCCGCCGGCACGCGAGGCGGCGTTGCGGCCCCATGCTCCCGTCGGGCGGCACCGGGCTTGCGAAGGCCGGCCGTGTTTCGCAATGATGCCGGGGCATGCATCCTGAGGAGGAAACGAATGGACAAAGAACCCGTGATTGCCCAAAAGGCGCCTTATGCCACCGAGGTGGAAGAGGGCAAGACGTATTACTGGTGTGCCTGCGGCCGCAGCAAGCAGCAGCCCTTCTGTGACGGGTCCCACCAGGGGACGGGATTCGAACCGGTCGCGTTCACCGCACAAAAGACCGCCAAGGTCTACCTCTGCGGCTGCAAACATACCGCCGAGCAACCGTATTGCGACGGTAGCCACCAGAAGCTGTAGCCGGATCGGCCACGCGCGGCCGGCCCGCTGAACAGCGGCGCGGGGCACCGGCTTCGCGCCGACTTCACTTCAGAGAATCCCAGCCGATAGCCCATTGAAGTCACGGGCCTGCAATCAGGCCTGTATCGCCCAGCACACTGGAAGCGACGACTCCGATATGCCGAGCTGGATCCGAATCAGACGATTATTGTGCCTCGCGATACTGGTCTCCGGCTGCTACACGCAGCCGGTCGGTTCGAGCACGCAACCGATCAAGATCCTGACGCTCGACTGGACCAGCCAGGTCGTTGCCTCGCACATCGTTGGCCTGTTGCTGCAGAGGCTGGGTTATCCGGTCAGCTATCTCGCCGAAGACGCGGACAGCCAATGGTTTCTGCTGAGCAGCGGTCAGGCCGATCTCCAGGTCGAGGTCTGGGAAGGCAGCATGGCGAGCAAGATGAACGAGCTCACCCGGCGGGGGCTGGTCGTCGACGCCGGCACACACACGGCGCTGACACGCGAGGAATGGTGGTACCCGAAGTACGCCAAGGCGGCCTGCCCCGGACTTCCGGACTGGACCGCACTGAAGGCCTGCGCGGCGCAGTTCTCGGATGGTTCCAACGAACTCGGCGTCTACTACACCGGGCCCTGGGAAAAGCCCGACCGCGCCCGGATACGCGCCCTGGGTCTGCCGTTCCGGGTGGTCGAACTCGCCGATGCCGCGGCGTTGCGCGGAGTGCTCGAGGATGCGGCGAGACACACCCGGCCGGTCGTGCTGTTCAACTGGACGCCGAACTGGGTCGAGTCGGTCTACCCGGGTGAATTCGTCGAATTTCCCGCCTACGCCGAGGCCTGCGAGACCGACCCGGAGTGGGGTATCAACCGGCGACTGGCCTGGGACTGCGGCAATCCAAAAGACGGCTGGCTGAAGAAGGCCGTGTCGCGCACGTTTCCCGAGACCTGGCCGTGCGGCTTCGCACTGGTGCGTGCGATCGATTTTTCCAATGCAGACATTGCCACCGCGGCCGCGCTGGTCGAAGTGCAGGGTTACAGCGCTCCCGAGGCCGCGGCCCACTGGCTCGACGCCCATCAACCGAAATCGTCGGCCTGGATCGAACAGGCCGGATGCACGGCGGCCGGGGCGCGCTGAATCGCCATGCGTACCGAGCAGGAAAATTCCGAAGCCACCGACGGTGGGGGTGTGCGCGCCTGGTTCAGCGCCGGCGGTCTGACGTACAGCAGCCTGCATTTCAGGCTGCTCAAGGTGATCCTGTTGATCAGCGTGCTGGTTACCGTCGGCTCGACCGCGGTGCAGCTCTACGCCGACTACAACCGCGACCTGGAGCTGCTGGAGGCGCGCATCGCCAGTGTCGAGCACACGCATGTTCCGGCGCTGCGGCTGAGCATCTGGCAGCTCGATTCCGCGCTGATCCAGACACAGCTGGCGAGCATCCTCTCGATGCCGGATGTCCAGGCGGTCGATCTCAAGACCGCGTACGGCGAGCGCTTTCACCTGCCCCGCGACACAGGCGGTGCGACGATGAAGCGGTATTCGTTCGAGATTCACGACCGCAAGCGCCCCCTGGTGCAGCTGGGGACCCTGGAACTGGGCACCGACCTGGGCCTTCTCCATGCCCGGCTGTACGAGCGCCTCAAGGTGATGCTGGTCACCGAAGGCGTCCGCACCTTCTTCGTCGCATTCGGGATCCTGCTGCTGGTCCAGTACCTGATCACGCGGCACCTCTCGGGGATGGCGCGCTACCTGCGCGACATGCGGCTCGAGCGCATCGGCGATCCCCTGGTGCTGGACCGCAAGGCAAACAGTGCACACGACGAACTCGACGTCGTTGTCGAATCCTTCAATTCGCTGCGGTCGCGCCTCAGCGACAAGATTCACAAGCTGGAACGAACCCGCCGGGATCTCGCGGACAGCGAAGAGACGCACCGTCTGGCCGTCGATGCCGCGCAGGACGGCCTGTGGGACTGGGACGTGCAGCGCGATACGGTCGAGTACAGTCCGGCCTGGCGACGGATCCTCGGTGAACAAGACGTGGCTTCCGATTATTCGACCTGGGCCGAGCGGATCCACGAAGAGGACCGCGAGGCAGTCCAGCGTTCGCTGAAAGAACACCTCGAGGGACGGACTGTATCGTGGAGTGCCGAGCACCGGTTGCGCAAACGCGACGGTTCCTGGATCTGGGTGCTGGGCCGGGGCCGGGTCGTAAAGCGCACCGCGGCGGGTGAGCCGCAACGCATGGTCGGCACCATGACCGACATCTCGCAGAACAAGGAACGCGAGGCGATCGTCTGGCGGCAGGCGAACTACGACACCCTGACCGGGCTGCCGAACCGAAAGCTTTTTCACGAACTACTCGACCGCGAGATCAACAAGGCGAACCGGGGAGGCTACGGCGTATGGGTCCTGTTCCTCGATCTCGATGGTTTCAAGGAGATCAACGACGTCCTCGGCCACCAGAGCGGTGATGCCCTGCTCAGATTGGCCGCGGGGCGGCTCACCGAAGCGGTACGCAGCTCCGATATCGTCGCGCGACTGGGCGGTGACGAATTCGTCGTGATCCTCGCCGGCAACCTTGATACCTCGTCGGTCGACCGAATCTCGGCCAAACTGATCCAGGCGATAGGACATCCCTACGAGCTGAACGGCGAAAGCGTGTTCGTGACCGCGAGCATCGGCATCGCCAACTTCCCGAACGACGCCGACAACGCCGCAAACCTGATCCAGTTCGCTGACCAATCGATGTACGAGGCGAAGAAGCAGGGCAAGAACCGGTATCACTATTTCACGCCGGTATTGCAGCAGGCGTCACTGTTGCGCATGCAGATTGCCAGGGACCTGCGCAAGGGGATCAGCAACGACGAGTTCAAGCTGTTTTTCCAGCCGGTGGTCGATCTCGCCGACGGATCGGTCTGCAAGGCCGAGGTCCTGCTGCGGTGGTTCCATTCGGAAAAAGGCGAGATCAGTCCGGCCGGCTTCATTCCGATCGCCGAGGAGACCGGCGTGATTAACGAGATCGGTGACTGGGTGTTCCGACGTGCCTTCGAGCAGCTCAGCGCCTGGAAGCCGTATCTGTGTGATTCGTTCCAACTCAGCGTCAACGTGTCGCCGATGCAGCTCAGGACGCAACATGAGGACCGCGGCCGCTGGCTGGAAGAACTGGCGGGCTATGGGCTGCCCGGTGAGAGCATCATTATCGAGATCACCGAGGGTCTGTTGCTCGAAAAAGAGGAAAATGTCGCATCGATCCTGCTTCGGTGCCGTGACGCGGGTGTGCAGGTCGCGATCGACGACTTCGGTACCGGCTACTCGTCGCTTGCGTATCTCAAGGAACTGGATATCGACTACCTCAAGATCGACCGCTCGTTCATGCGCAACCTCGGTGGCGGCTCCACGGAACAGACGTTGGTCGAAGCGATCGTCATCATGGCGCACAAACTCGGACTGAAGGTCGTCGCGGAGGGCATCGAGACTGAGAAGCAGCGTGATCTGTTGCGTGGCATGGGCTGCGACTATGGTCAGGGCTACCTGTTCGCAAAACCCATGCCCGCCTCCGAGTTCGAGCAGCGCATCATCGAGCAGATCCGTTCGACCGGCTCCTGACTGTACCGGCGTATCGGCACGCCGCGCGTCCAGCATTTGTTCCGCTTTTGGATTGCGCCTATCCTGGGGTATCTCCTGGCGCTGATCGGTCCAGGCAGGCGCCGTGCGGAGGGGCGGAACCAGGTGACAGCAGAGATCGACACGGTCGGCCGCGTACGGTTGTACGGCCTGGGGTTCGCGAACATCGTCGATGAGGTCGGGCAGGCAACCTTCACCCGGCCAGCCATTGCCGCGATGCTGTCGCAGCCGACAATCACCTCGTCGTCCGGTTGCGCCGATCCGGCGCCTTCGCCCCGCGACGGATGCCTCCGCGCCGGATCGTCCGCCGGGCAATTGGCCATGGCTGCAGCCGGGAGGACCTCGCTCCCGTGATGCACGGTATCCCCGTGTTGTCGATCCTGCTGTTGCTGCCCGCCAGTGGTGCCGCACTGTTGTTGATATTGCCACGCGCGCGTGTCGAGTGGATGCGTCGTCTGGCAGTGGCTTTCACCAGTCTGACGATGCTGCTGGCGTGGGGCCTGCTCGGTCTGTTCGACGACAGCGTCGCCGGTGCCCAGTGGGCCGAGCAGTACAGCTGGAACCCGCGTCTCGGCACCTCGTTCGCGCTCGGCGTGGACGGCTTTTCGTATCCGATGGTGCTGCTCGCAACACTGCTGTGTTTCATTGCGGTGCTCGCCTCCGGCTCGATCCGCGAACGCGTGCGCGGCTATTACCTGCTGATGCTGGGACTGGAATCGGCGCTGCTCGGCGTGTTCATGGCACGCGACTGGTCGCTGTTCTACGTGTTCTGGGAACTGACCCTGATCCCGCTGTTCTTCCTGATCGACCGTTGGGGGGGGCGCAACCGGCACGGCGCGGCGCTGAATTTCGTGCTGTACACGATGGGCGGCTCGGTGTTCATGCTGATCGCGCTGCTGGTGTTGTTCGATGCGTCCTCGACGCATTCGTTCGCGATGGCCGACCTCGCCGACGGTGCACAGCAACTCCCGCGGGAGGCGCAGATACTGATCTTCTTCGGCTTCCTGATCGGTTTCGGGGTGAAGATGCCGATCTTTCCGATCCACGGCTGGCTGCCGCTGGCGCACGTGGAGGCGCCGGGGCCGGTGTCCATTCTGCTGTCCGGCATCCTGCTCAAGATGGGTTCCTACGGCCTGATTCGTGCGGCGCAGACGCTGCCGGATGCGGTCGTAGCATTGCAGTCGCTGCTCACCGCGCTGGCACTGGTCAGCCTGTTGTACGGCGGTCTCCTCGCGTGGCGCCAGACCGATCTCAAGGCGATGGTCGCGTACTCTTCGGTCAGCCATATGGGCGTCGTGCTGCTCGGCATCGCAGCGCTGAATGTCGCCGGCCTGACCGGTGCGGTGATGCAGATGGTGGCCCATGGACTGGTTGCGGGGGCATTGTTCCTGCTGGTCGGCCTGTTGTACGAGCGTACCCATACGCGGGAGATCGGCCATTACAGTTCGCTGGTACGCATCACCCCGCGCTTCGCGTTCTTCACCGTACTGGCGCTGTTCGCTGCAGCCGGTCTGCCCGGCACCGCCGGCTTCATCGCCGAACTGCACACCCTGATCGGGGGGTTCCAGGCCTGGGGCTGGATGGTCGTGCTGCTCAGTCTCGGCGTGATGATCAGCGCGGCCTATGCGATCCGTACCGTCGGACGATTGTTCACCGGGCCGGTGCGCGACGAGATGCGGCAGGTCGAGGACCTGCGCGCCGGCGAGCTGCTGGCGGCCGGTGTGCTGGCCACCGGTATCGTGCTGCTCGGTGTCTTCCCGGCCGGTGCCCTGCATCTCGTCTCGGCGTCGGTCGGGCGCTTCAACACCGCCTTCCTGGGGCAGTGACGTGATATCCGTGGATTGCCAGACGAGTCGATCGGCGGCACCGGGGCGGCGCCGGGAAGAGGCCTCATGAGCGTCTCGGTGCAACCGGTCGACGATATCCGTGCGGCGATCCGCGCTGCCGTGGAGCGTCTGGAGCACGTGCTGCCGGGACAGGCGCCCATCCAGGGGTTCGTTCATCACAACACACTGCATGGCTACCAGCACCTGCCATTCCAGGAGGCACTGGCCGAGGCGCGTCGCATCACGGGTGCGCGCGGTTACCTGCCGCTCGCGCGATACCGCGCCCTGCACCGCGAGGGCCGCATCACGCGCGACGATCTGTTGTCGGTGCTCGACGATGGGCAACAGCTGCAGTCCGGACAGGTCCTTTGGCAGGGCGCCGACGGACCGGTCACCCGGCGTGACGTCTACCTCCTGGCGCTGCTGTATCCACTGCACGGGATCACGAGCAGCCAGCTCAATTGGCAGATCGAGGAACTGGGTGTGCTCGGACGTTTCCAGGACGACGTACCGGCGGAGACGCGCGACCGGCTGTCGAAGACTGCCGGCGTCGAGCCGCCGGACGCCGTCGCCGACCTGTGGAGGGCCTGTCTGCAGGTACTCGATCTGCAGCATTTCGTGCGCCACCCCGAGGAACTGCTGGATCTCGCGCCGGCGCGTGCCGAGGCGATGTTCAGCCAGCTTTCGACCGAGATCGCCGACGGTGCGACCGACGGCCTGGCGCGCCGGCATCTGCACCGGGTGGCCGAACGCGACATGCAGGCCCTGCTGGCGCGGGTCGGCGGCGAGCTCACGCTCGGCGGTCTGCTCTTCCGTCTGACCGGCCACGACCTGCTCGCCGACGTCCGGCCCTACCTGTTGCGCCATCTCGGCAACTTCCTCGACCTGGGCACCGCGGCCTGGCACGCGGGGCAGCGCGCCCAGGGCTTCTACCAGGCCTGGCGGGACGACCGTGGCGACCTGCCGACCTGGATTCTCGAGGACCTGTACGACTGGCACGCGCACCTCGACGAGCTGCCCGCGGACCCGCTCGATGCGATCGTCGTCGAACTCGAACGTCTCGACCTGCCGCAGGCGCGTTGGATCGGTTATCTCGAGCGGCTGGCGCTGGAGTTGCCCGGATGGTCGGGTATGTTCCTGTGGCGCCATCTGCACCCGGGGCACCAGGGTCAGGCACAGCCGGTCGAGATGATCGACTATCTGGCGGTACGTCTAGCACTCGAGCGCCTGTTCGCCCGCCGGCTGTGCGCAAAGACCTGGGGTATAGAGCCGCGCCTGGACATGTTGCGCTGGCAGTTCCGTCATGCCCCCGCGGAGTTCCTGGTCCGACACCGTTTGTTCGACGGCCGCCTGCCCGAGTATCTCGCGACCCACGCACAGCGCCTGGTCGGCCAGTCGATGCACCGCCGCGGCGACCCGTCGGCCGACCAGTGGTACCGCCTCGCCCAGCTGATCCTGACCTGGGAACACAGCCAGGTCGCCGACCGGCCACACCGTGGGGTCGCCGAGAACGCCTGGCCGTTGTTCCGGCTCGCCCAGCATCTGGGTCTGTCGGGCGACGCGTTGCGCGCGCTCGACGGGGCCCAGGTCGCCGCGCTGTTCGACTGCCTGGAGCGGCTGGATGAACAGGCGATGGGTTTCATCTGGCTGCGGGCCCACGAGCATCACTACCGCGACCGGATCTTCAACGCGCTGGTGAACAACCAGGGGCGCGGCCGGTGGCAGGCACGTACCGAGCGCCCATCGGCGCAACTGGTGTTCTGCATGGACGACCGGGAAGAGGGCACGCGTCGACATCTCGAAGAACGCGATCCGACGGTCGAGACACTCGGTGCCGCGGCCCACTTTGGCGTCCCCAGTTACTGGCGCGGCCTGGACGACACGCACGCGACGGCCTCGACGCCGGTGGTGATCGTGCCGGCCAACGAGGTCCGCGAGCGGCCGCGTGCGGACAGTGCCGGGCAATACGAGGCGCATCGCCGCCGGCATGGTGTGCGGGTGTGGTTGCGCGATGCGCTGCATCACGAGATCCGCCGCAATCTGTTGAGTTCGACGCTGGGGATCGCGCTGGCGGCGCCGGCGGCCGCCGCCGCGTTGGCCGGCAAGGTGTTCGCACCGCGCGCATTCGGGCAGTGGGCGCAACGCCTGCAGCGGCGGGTCGACCTGAGGGTCCCGACCGAGGTCGCAATCACCGCGGCGGCCTACGACGGCGTGCCGGGTCCGGCGAACGTGCAGGCCGGTTTCGTGACCGAGGAACAGGTGTCGCGGGTCGAGCACTTCCTGCGCGGCATCGGTCTCACCGACGGCCTCGCGGCCTTGGTGGTGATCATGGGGCACGGCTCGGACAGCGACAACAACCCGCATCTGTCTGCCTACAACTGTGGCGCCTGCAGCGGCAATCACAGCGGTCCCAATGCTCGGATCTTCGCGGCGATGGCGAATCGCCCCGCGGTGCGCGTCCTGTTGCGGGCGCGGCAGGTCCTGATACCGGACGACTGCTGGTTCGTCGCCGCCGAGCACAACACCTGCAGTGAGACGATCACCTGGTATGACGCAGACCTGATCCCGGATGCATTGCTCGGTGCCTTCGAACGCCTCGATCGCACCCTGCAACAGGTAGGCCGCCAGCATGCGCACGAGCGTTGCCGCAAGTTCGCCTCGGCACCGGTCGACCCGTCGCCGGAACAGGCCCTGGAGCACGTCGTCGAACGTACCCTGGACTTCAGCCAGGCGCGGCCAGAACTGGGGCACGCCACCAATGCCTGTGCGCTGATCGGGCGCCGCACCTTCAGCCAGGGACTGTTCCTCGACCGGCGTGCCTTCCTGATCTCGTATGACCCGACGCGCGACCCCGATGGCAGCGTGCTCGAGTCGGTGTTGCTGGCCAATGCGCCGGTCGGCGCGGGCATCAACCTCGAGTACTATTTCTCGACGGTCGACAACGAACACTATGGCGCGGGCTCGAAGGTCACGCACAACCTGGCCGGCTTCTTCGGCGTGATGGACGGCGCGGCCTCGGACCTGCGCACCGGCCTGCCGGAGCAGATGATCGAGATCCACGAGCCGATCCGCCTGCTGGTGGTCGTCGAGGCGCAAACCGAGGTGTTGAGCGCGATCTATGGGCGTCAACCGGCACTGCAGGAACTGATCGGCAACGGTTGGCTGCTGCTGGCGGCCAAGGCCCCCGACTCGGCGGCGATTCACCTGTTCGAACCCGCAGGCGGCTGGAAACCCTGGCAGGGGCCGGTCGTGGCCCTGCCGACCGTCGCGCGTTCGTCCGATTACTACCCGGGCACACTCGCGCCGCTCGATCCGGTGCTGGTCGCCCAGGCAGGGGAGAGCGATGCCGGTTGAGTTGACCTGGCTGATCCCGTTGTCGCCGCTGCTGGGCGCGGCCTGGCTCGCGCTCGGCTTTCTGTCCGGCCGCGATCACGGCGAGACCGGTGAACCGCATGCCGCTCGGGTCTCGCTCGGCGTGGTGACCCTGTCGCTGGTAACCGGCGCGGCTTTCGGTCTACAGGCCCTGTGGCAGGGTGCGCCGGGTGACGTGGTGTTCGGTCCCTGGTTGCTCAGCGGGCCTTATGTGATCCCGATCGGCTTCTCGCTGGATCCCCTCGGCCTGGCGATGGTCAACCTGGTCGCCGTGATCGCGCTGCTGACGATCCGTTTCGCCGTGCGCTATATGCACCGCGAGGCCGGTTTCCAGCGCTTCTTCATGGTACTGCTGCTGTTCACCGCGGCGATGCAGCTGATCGTGCTGGCCGGCAATGCGGCGCTCGCGTTCGTCGGCTGGGAGCTGGCCGGTGTGAGTTCCTATCTGCTGATCGCGTATCGCCTCGATCGACCGGTCGCGACCCGCAATGCGACCCGGATCTTCATCACCAACCGCATCGGTGATGTCGGTTTCCTGCTCGGGATCTTTCTGATGTTCCATTGGCTCGGCGGCATCGCCTGGCCCGTGACAGTGGACGCCGGCGGCGCGCTCGACCCGTTGCGTGCCGACCTGATCGCGCTGGCGTTCGCACTCGCGGCGCTCGTCAAGTCGGCGCAGGTGCCGTTCGCACCCTGGATCAGCCGCGCACTCGAGGGGCCGACACCGTCGAGCGCGCTCTTCTATGGCGCGCTGATGGTGCATGCCGGTGTGTTCCTGCTGATCCGCCTGGATCCACTGCTGCAGCAGGCGCCCGCGGTGCAGGCGCTGATCGCCGCACTCGGGTTGTCGACGGCACTGTATGGCTGGTTGAGTGGCCTGGTGCAGAGCGACGTCAAGAGTTCGCTGATGTCTTCGACCACCGCCCAGGTCGGTCTGATGTTTCTGTGGTGTGGGCTCGGGTGGCCGGCGCTGGCCGCCTGGCATCTGGCGCTGCATGCGCTGTGGCGTGCCTACCAGTTCCTGCATGCGCCCAGCCTGATGCATCGCGTGAGTCGCACCGCACGCCCGGTCCCCGCCTGGCTGGCGGAACGCCGCGGGCTCTACCACGCGGCGCAACAGCGCTTCTGGCTGGATCCGCTGGCGGACTGGCTGCTGGTGCGCCCGACCCGCGCACTTGCTCGCGATGTGCAGGCGTTCGACGAGCAGGTCGTGACGCGTGCCATCGGCCTGCCGGCACAGACCAGCACGCTGTCGTCGCTGGCCGAGTTCGAGGCGCGCCGGCGCGGCTTCGTGAACCTCGCCGAGGGCGGCATCGTGCAGGGCAGCGGTATCCTCGGTCGCATCCTCGAATGGACCGCGACGGTGCTGCACTGGGTCGAGGTACGCCTGGTGCTGCGTGGCGGCGGCGAAGGCCTGTACGCCATGATCCGCCGGATCGGCGTGCATGCCGAACGTATCGAGCAGCTGCTCAGCCAGCCGCGCTATCTGGTGCTGCTGATCATGGCCACCTTCGTGGTGATCCTGTGACGGCATCGAAGGGCGAGAGCCGGGTGCGCCGGTCCGGGGTGACGCGATGAGCATCATCGAACTGCACTGGTCGCTGCATGCCGGCCTGCCGCTGTTGAGTGTGTTGCAGCTGCTGCCCTTGCTCGGGGCGCTGCTGATGCTGGCATTGCGGACCTGGCCGCACCTGGCGCGACTCGGCCTGCTGCTCGCGACAGTGGAGATGTTGCTGGCCGTGAAGCTGTATCTCGACTACGACCCGACCAGTCCGGCGATGCAGTTCGCCGAGTGGTGGCACCTGTTCGGCCCACTCGACTACCACGCCGCGGTCGACGGCGTGAGCGTGTTGTTCATCCTGTTGTCTGCGCTCACCAGCCTGCTGGTGATGGTGTACGGGCCGATTCGTGGACTGGGTCCGACGTGGCAGCTGATGGCGCTGGTATTTGCCGTCGAATCGACCCTGATGATGATGTTCTCGACACTCAACCTGATGTGGTTCGTGGTGCTGTCCGCGGTGCAGCTGGGTCTGATCGGCGATGTCCTGGGGCGTTGGGCGACCTCGCCGGCCAGGGACACCGCGCTCGTGCGTTACTACCAGTTCATGGGTGCCGGGATACTTCTGATGTTGATCGGCGCCCTGTTGCTCGGCTGGGGGCATGCCCAGGACGGCGGCCGGCATTGGGCGTTCGACCTCGCCGAACTGGCTCGGGTACCGGTGGCGCCGGCCTCGCAGGCCGTGGTGTTCTTCCTGCTGTTCTACGGCTTGGCGATCCGCACGCCGCTGTTTCCGTTCCACGGATGGCTGCCGCCGGTCGCCGAGCATGGCGACATCGCGGTCGCGCCGACGCTGCTGCTCGGCCTCAAGGTCGGCGTCTACGGACTGCTGCGCTTCGTTTTCCCGCTGCTGCCGGAGGCCGTGCAGGCGTGGCAGTCGTACGTGTTCGCGTTTGCGGTCGTCGGGATCTTCTACGCGGCACTGATGGCGATGCTGCAGGAGAACCTGCGTCGCCTGCTGGCGTTCGCCGTGGTGTCGCATACCAGCATCCTGGTGCTCGGCCTGTTCAGTCTCGACCACAGGGCGTTCCAGGGCAGCGTGATGCTGTCGGTCACCTTCGGCCTGGCGCTGGTGACCCTGGTGTTCATGACCGGCCTGATGTTCCGGCGTGCCGGCACCAGTCTGCTCGCCAAGCTCGGTGGCCTGTTCGACCAGATGCCGCTGGTCGGTATCGCGTTCCTGGTCGCCGGACTGTCGATCGTCGGCATGCCCGGTACGCCCGGTTTCGACGCGGCACACCTGGTGCTCGAGGCCTCGGTTCAGCGCTTCGGCGGTCTGCTGACCGTGGCTGCGGCGCTGGGCAACGTGTTGGCCGCGGGTTTCCTGCTGTGGGCGTTTCAGCGCGCCTTTCTTGCACCCGCTCGTGTCCCCAACGCGATGGCCGGCGGACCGGGTGTGACGACACCGGAGCGGGTCATCGCCGGTGTGCTGGTCGTGGTGATGCTCGGTGCCGGTTTTTATACCGAACCCTGGCTGAACCTGATCGATCTGCCGCTCGAGCAGCTGAGCAGCTTCTACTCGGGGGCGACGGGAAACCGATGATGTTCCGCTCTCCACACCGATCACAGGCGCGGGCGACGCCCGATGCGGGGGTGGTGCGATGAGCACGTCGGTACCCTGGCTCAGCCTGATGTTGTGGAGCCTGCCGCTGGGCGCGCTGCTGATCTGGCTGGTGCCCGACGCACGCCAGGCGCGTCGCATCGCGTTGCTGACCGCGCTGCTCGACCTGTCGCTCGCGGTCGTGGTCGTGCTGCAGTTCGATGCCACCGAAGGCGGTTTCCAACTGGTCGAGCATGCGAGCTGGATACCGACGCTGAACATCCACTACCTGCTGGGCGTCGACGGTATCTCGGTGCTGTTTCTGCCGCTGACCGTGGCGCTGTTCCTCGGCGTGATCGCGGCCTCGTGGAACAGCGTGCACAGCCTGCCGCGGCTGTACTACACGCTCTTGTTGTTGCTCGAGAACACGACACTCGGGATCTTCTGCTCGCTCGACCTGATGTTGTTCTTCCTGTTCTGGGACCTCAGCCTGATCCCGCTGTACTTCCTGATCAGTCTGTGGGGACCGGGCGCGCATCGTCGCTACGCCGCGGTGAAATACGCGCTGTTCATGCTTGCCGGCGGTGTTCCGCTGCTGTTCGGCATCCTGCTGCTGGCGTTCCACCAGGCCGATCTCAGCGGCGTTGGCGTGCCCGCCGGACTGGCCTGGGACTATCGCGAGCTGCTCGCGACGCCACTGCCTGCCGGCACCGAGCTCGCGGTGTTCCTTTTGCTGCTGCTGGGTTTCGCGGTGAAGATTCCGGTGTTCCCCATGCACACCTGGTTGCCGGTCGCGGGCATGGAGGGACCAGCCGCGGTCGCGGCCCTGCTGACCGGGCTCAAGCTGGGTGCCTACGGGCTGATCCGTTTTGCGATACCGCTGGCGCCGCAGGCCGCGCAGGAACTGCACTGGCTCATCGCCGGGCTCGGCGTGGTCGGTGTTCTGTACGGGGCGCTTGCCGCGCTCGCGCAGACCAATCTGCGGCGCATGCTCGCCTACGCCTCGATGAGCCACGTCGGCCTGGTGCTGCTGGGTGTCGCCTCGTTCAGCGAGCCGGGTCTGCAGGGGGCGGTGTTCCAGCTGCAGAATTTCACCGTGGTCGCGGGCGGCCTGTTCCTGCTCACCGGCCTGTTGCAGCAACGCGTCGGTTCGACCGACCTGATCGCCCTGGGCGGTGTGGGTCGCAGCATGCCGCTGTTCGCCGCTTTCTATTTCCTGTTCGCGCTCGCGTCGCTGGGTGTGCCCGGCACCGCCGGGTTCCCGGCCGAGTTCCTGATCCTGATGAGCACGCTGGAGGCCCACCGCGGCGCGGGCCTGGCCGCACTGGTCGGCATGGTGCTGGGTGCCGCCTACCTGCTCGACAGCTACCGACGCACCTTCTACGGCCCATTCGGCAACACGGCGATCGAGGAACTGGTGGATCTGCGTCGCCGCGAGCTGTGGCTGGCGGGGGCCTTCGCCGCGTTGATCCTGTTGGCCGGACTGTATCCCGCGCTGGTGCTGGACACCACGCGCGCGGCCAGCGCACTGTGGGTGAGCCGGCTGGGTACACCGTTACCCTGAGCCACCTCTGGCGAAGCGATTCGAAGCCGGCCATCGGCTGGAGGTCGGGCGGCCGCAGGGTCGGGCCGCGTGGCATTTGCGGACGCAGATGCTATCTTCGTCAAAGTCGCGTCGGGAGACCGCTGACGGGGCCTGCTCTGTGACAGGCCCCCTGACGGTCGTGCTGTACCCACACGCACGGTGCAGCTTCAGCGAGGTCGACATGTCGAACGTCCAGAGCCTTTTGCGCGATCCGCGCTTCCTCGAATCGGGTATCGCCCGGCTCCGTTGTTACGACGGCGGGGAACCGATCATCGAGGAAGGTTCCGACGAACGCGCCGTGTACCTGATCCGGTCCGGTTGTGTGCGCGTGTTCGAGCGCATCGAACTGGAGGATCAGCGGCAGATCAAGCCGGGGATCTGCGACCTCGGCGAGGGCGAGGTGTTCGGCGAACTCAGCCTGCTCGAGTCCGGACCGCGCCTGGCGACCGTGGTCACCATCGAACCGACCGAGGTGTTGGTGTTCGATGCCGAACTGCTGGTCGAGTATCTCGACGAGACCCCCGAGTTCGGCTACCTGCTGCTCAAGGAGCTGTTCGGCGTGGTCACCTGCCGTCTGCGCCAGACCGACCGCCGCCTCGGCTCGCTGTTCGCCTGGGGGCTCAAGGCGCACGGGATCGATCAGCACCTCTGAAGCGCTGGCGTGCGCCGAACGCTCACCCTTATCGGATTTGTACGGTGATGGCCAGCGACTGATCCCACAGGCCGCCGTTCAGTCCCTCCTGCTGCTCCGCGATCATCTCGGCCTGTTCGGCACCGATGCCAATCGCGGCGACGGTCGTCATCAGCCCTTCGGTACCGAACTCGGCGGTCTGTTCCGCGAGCATCCATGCCTGTTCCTGACCGAGTCCGAACGATTCCAGTGTCGCGGCCATGTTGGCGATCACGAACTGGTCGTCGTCCAGCGATGCGATTTCGATGACCGGCAACCTGTCGTCTGCGGTCGCCGGGTGCAGTGCGGCTGCCAGGCACAGGGTGCTTGCGGTTGCCAGTGCGAAGAGGTGTCGTTGCTTGTTGGTCATGTCGTCTCTCCCCGAAAGTAAGTTTGGAAACACGAGCCGGATCTGCATCGAACATGGAAAGTACCGGCCCGCGTGTAAGGCAGTATTGCCTCGGGTGTTGAGGTTTCCAGGAGTGCTTGCGCGCGACTGTGGCAATTGCCACTTGGCGAGGAAAAAACGGTTGCGATCGGGTATGTCCAGGGATCGCCGGGGCACGCGGCGAGGTACCGGGCAACCACCGACAGGCGGTTCGCGAGTAATCGGCTTCGTCGGATCTAAACGATTCAAATGCTTAAGAAAAACCGCTCCGGGTCGTTATCCGGCGGACGCCTGTGCAGTGGGCAAGCCGGTAGGAAGTGACGGCAGATGAATGTGGATCCGGACGTGGGTGCATTGCAGGCCCAGATCGATGAGTTGCGCGCTCAGCTGATGCAATCCGAGAAGCTTGCAGCCTTGGGTGCGCTCACCGCGGGCGTCGCCCACGAGTTCAACAATCCGATCGGCTTCGTGAAGAACAACGTCCTGGTGCTCTCCGAGTACTTCGACGTTTTGATGCCCTTGTTGCGGACCCTGGCCGATGGCGACAGCCCCGACGCTGCCGAGCGGTTGGCCCGCGAACGTGAGGCGGTGGCGATGCGCGGCGAGGACCTCGCCGCACTGCTCGACGATGTTGCACCGTTGCTTGACGACACCCGCGACGGGCTGGTGCGCCTGGAGGAGATCGTCGGCGGTCTGAATCGTTTCGCGCGTACCGATCCCCCCGAGGGCAAGGTGTTCGACGTCAATCAATGTGTCGAAGACACGCTGAAGATCGTGCACAACGAACTCAAGTACCGGGCCAAGGTCGTGGTCGACCTCGAACCGCTGCCGACATTGAGCGGTAAACCGGGTGAGATCAACCAGGTGATACTGAATCTGCTGATCAACGCCGCGCAGGCGATGACGGGCTTCGGCGAGATCCACATCAGTACCCGCGCGGTCGGCGATTCCGTGGAGTTGCGCGTGCGCGACAACGGCCCGGGCATTCAGCCCGAGGTTCGGTCGCAGTTGTTCAAGCCGTTCTTCACGACCAAGCCTGCGGGTGCCGGGACCGGCCTGGGGTTGTCGATCAGCCGCGCGATCGTCGAGTCGCATGGCGGCACCATCGAGGCCGAAAACCGACCGGATGGCGGGGCCGAGTTTCGTGTCACGCTGCCAACGGCTGCGGTCGGCGCAGAGATTGCCGGCTGCTGCGGTGCCCGCGCATGAACATCCTGTTCGTCGACGATGAGCCCGCGATGTTGCGCACCATTCGACGCACGCTCAGGGCGGTGCCGGCACATTTCCAGATCGACATGGAATCCGACCCGGGGGCGGCAATCCGGCGCTTGCGGTCGAAGACCTACGACCTGGTCGTCACCGACCTGCGCATGCCGGGCCTCGGCGGTGCAGAGATCCTGAGTGCGACCGCGACGGAACATCCCGGTGCGATACGCGCGGTGCTGACCGGTTTTGCCGCGGAACGTGAAGCGGCACCGGCGATTCGACGGGCCCACCTGGCGCTCGCCAAGCCGTTCGAACCGGATGCGATCGTCGGTCTTGTCGAGCGCGCGGCATCGCTACGCGCCATGCCGTTGTCGGACGACCTGCGTCGGCACCTCGGTGCACTCAAGACGCTGCCGCCGACGCCGCACCTGTTCGCATCCCTGACCAGCGCCCTGTCGGATGACGACCGCAGGGCCTCGGTCGAAGACATCGCCGCATTGCTGGAGCAGGACGTCGCGATGACCACCAAGCTCGTGCAGCTCGCCAACAGCAGCTTTTTTGGCGGCCACAACGACGTCTCCTGCCTGAAGGACGCGGTCCAGCGCCTCGGCACCGAGACCCTCTCGGGCATCGTGCTGCACTACGAACTGTTTACCCGCAATCAGTACCCGGCTGGGCTCGAGGCCTGGCGGGCGCGGCTGAACACGCGTGCACTGTTGACATCTCAGCGCGCGATCGAGATCGCGCGCCGGCACGGGGCGAGCGCCGGTGTGCGCAACGCGGCGGGGCTGGCCGGGCTGCTGCACGACATCGGCCGCCTGGTGTTGGCGCTCGAGACCGACGAACCCTGCTGGGTGAGCTATACCGACAGCCGCAAGTACGGCGTCGAGCTGTGTCGCGAGGAGGACGAACGGTTTGGAGCGCACCACGGCTGGGTCGGTGCCTATCTGCTGAAGCTGTGGGGCTTCTCTCTCGATATCGTGGATGCCGTGGCCTGGCATCACCACCCCGGCGGTGCCGGCCAAACGCTAGCGACCGTGACCACCTATGTGCATGTCGCCGACGCGCTGACCGGTCCGGCAGACCGGGAGCCCGAGGTGGATCGCGAATACCTGCAGGCGATTGGTTGCCTCGACGACCTGTCCGGCTGGTTGCAACCCGAGGTGAGCATCCAATGACAGCGCAATCGAACAGCCGCCCGTCGGCGCAGATCGACGCTCCCGCAGATCCGCTCGAGGAGGGTCGCAACGAGGCATTGTGCGATGCGCGGATTCTGATCCTCGACGACGATCCGGCCAACGTGCGGTCGCTGCTGCGGCTGTTGCGGCGTGCGGGTTACCACAACCTGCACGGATTCACCGATCCATTCGAGGCGATCGCTGCCTACCAGCAAGGCGCCGCAGACCTGGTGCTGCTGGACATGCGCATCCCGCAGATGGACGGCATGCAGGTGCTCGACCGGCTCAAGCAATTGACGCCGCCGGAAGACTACCTGGCACTGCTCGTCGTCACGGCGCACGCGGACCGCGAAACCCGACTGCGTGCGCTGCAGGCGGGGGCACGCGATTTCGTCACCAAGCCATTCGATCACGAGGAGCTGTTGCACCGCATCCGCAACCTGCTCGAAGCGCACCGCATGCACAGTCGACTGGCTGCGCAGCTCAGTACCGAGCGCGAGACCGAGGCACGTCTGCGTGACAGCGAGGAGCGCTTCAAACTGGCGACCAAAGCCGCCGACGAAGGGGTCTGGGACTGGAACATCCGTACCGGCAGTGTGTTCATGTCGTCCCGCTGGAAGGCGCTGATCGGTTATCGCGACGATGAGCTGCCGAGCACGCTGGAGGCCTGGACGTCGCGCGTTCATCCGGAGGACCTGTCGCAGGCGATGGCCGATCTCGAGGCCTATATGGACGGCAAGCTGTCGACCTACGACAAGACGATTCGGGTGCGTCACCGCGATGGCGCCTACCGCTGGATCAAGAACCGCTGGATGGCGGTGCGCGACGAAAGCGGCATGGCGGCGCGCATCGTCGGCACTGCCGACGACATCAGCGAGGACGTCGAGTTGCGCGAGCAGTTGGTGCAGGCACGCCAACGCGCCGAGGGCGCGAACCGGGCGAAGAGCGAGTTCCTCGCCAACATGAGCCACGAGATCCGTACGCCGCTGACCGCGATCATCGGTTTCGCCGAGGCCGGTCTCGATGCCGGACAGGAAGGCCTCGATCGCAGCGAGGCGTTGCAGGCGATCATCGACAATGGTCGCCACCTGCGGGCATTGATCGACGACATCCTGGACCTGTCGAAGATCGAGGCCGATCGCCTCGATATCGAAACCGTACCGGTCGACCTGGTCGGCCTGCTGCTCGGCTGCGGTTCCGGCATCCGTGCACAGGCGGACGCCAAGGGACTGGAGTTCGAGACCCACCTGATGCCGCCGTTGCCGCGTAGCATCCAGACGGATCCGACACGCTTGAAGCAGATCCTCTACAACCTGTGCAACAACGCGGTGAAGTTCACCGAACAAGGCAGCGTGCGCCTGATCGTCAGCTGCAACACCCAGGCACAGCAGATGATGTTCACGGTGTTCGACCAGGGAATCGGGTTGAGCGAAGAGCAGCAGCAGCGGGTGTTCGAGCCCTTCGTGCAGGCCGACAACTCCACCACCCGGCGGTTCGGTGGCACCGGTCTGGGTCTGAGCATCTCGCGCCGTCTGGCGAACCGCCTGGGAGGCGACATCGAGATCGCCAGTGAGCCCGGGCTGGGGAGTCTGTTCGTGGTGACCGTCGACACCGGTCCGCTGGACGGTGCGGAACTGGCCCAGGACCTGATCATCCGTCCTTCGTCGGCGCTGCCTTCGGTGACCAGCGCACAGGCGCCGTCCGTCCGGGGTCAGATCCTGTTGGCCGAAGACAATCCCTACAACCAGCGCCTCATCGGACTCTATACGCGTCGAACCGGAGCCGAGGTGACGATCGTCGAAAACGGCGAACTGGCGGTCGAGGCGGCGTTGAGCGGTAGCTACGACCTCATTCTGATGGACCTGCAGATGCCGGTCATGGGCGGGATCGAGGCGGTCGAACTGTTGCGTCAGACCCTGTACGACGGGCCGATCGTCGCGCTGACCGCGCACTCGATGATCGGTGACCGTGAGAAGGTGTTGCGCGCCGGCTGTAGCGGTTTCCTGACCAAGCCCGTGGATTGGCAGGCCCTGTACGAGGTGATCGCGCGCCACCTTCCCGCCGCGGACGAGGCGGGTGGTGCGGCCGATCGCGACGCAGCGGACGACCGGGAGTTGCTGGCCCTGAGCGCACGTTTCGTCGCCAGCCTGCCGGCCACGCTTGCCGACATGCTCGCGGCGTTTCGCGAACGGGATTGGCCGCAGGTGCGCTCGCTCGGGCACCAGGTCAAAGGGGCCGGCGGCGGATTCGGATATCCCCGGATCAGCGAGATCGGTGCGGATATCGAAACCGCCGCGGCTGAGCCGGTGGATTCCGCCGAGCTCGCTGCGCAGCTCGAACGGTTCCGTCTCACGTGTACCGAGGTGGTCGAAACCCTGGCCGATGGAGAGAGTGATGCGCCGCCTGACGTCTGAAATGGTGAAGTTCGGCGAACCGTTGGCCGTCGACGTGTTCAACAAGGAAGGGGTCCTGCTGGTCAAGGCGGGCGTTACCGTCGGTGACGAGGAAAAGTATCGTGAACTTCGCGACTTCGGTTTCGTCGAGGGCGATGAACCGGTCCCGGAAGCGAAGGTCACCAGGGACCCGCGTACGCTGCTGCCGGAGATCGGCGTGCTGATCGCCGATGACATGCCGTTGATGTTGGACATGCTGGAGAAGAATCTGCGTGACATGGGGGTGCACCGCATCCTGCGCGCCGAGGACGGCGAACTCGCGCTGGCGCGCACCGGACGGTATGTCCCCGACATGGTGTTTCTCGACATCGACATGCCACGCCGTGACGGCATCTCGGCACTGAAGGAACTGCACGAAGAGTTCCCCGATCTGTTTGTCTGCATGCTCAGTGCTCACAGCTCGGTCCAGAACGTGCGCTCCGCGTTGTCAGCGGGTGCTGCGGCGTTCCTGGTCAAGCCGCCGCAGCGTGAGAAGCTTGAGCGAATCGTGCTGCAGTACGTACAGAAGAAACTGGAGGACGCCGGTGAGCCCGTCGCGTGAGAACCGGGTTCACGGGGTACTGCGCACCTGCTCGCGCAGCCTGCGGCCAACTACCGGCATTCCCCAAGGACTGCATCAACGCTGCCTATAATTTTTCAGGCCTGCACGACGCGGATACAGCAATAGGATGCCTGCCGAGCTCTACAACGACGGACAGCACGTATGCGTGGCGTTCCGCGATCTGGTCGATGGCGAGGCGGTTCAGGCCAACCAGTTCCTCGTCTTCGACAACAACCATGCGGCGCTGATCGATCCCGGCGGCGACTTCACCTATACCGGGCTGTTCCTCGCGATCAGCAACTACATGAACGTGAAGAACCTGGACTATGTGATCGCCTCGCACCAGGACCCGGACATCGTCGCCTCGCTGAACAAATGGCTGGTGGGCACCAACTGCAAAGTCGTGGTGCCGGCCTTGTGGGAGCGTTTCATCCCGCATTTCACGCGCCAGGGCAAGACCGCCGGACGCATCGTGCCGGTGCCGGACAAGGGCATGAACCTGCAACTGGGCAGTATTACGCTCAAGGCGCTACCCGCTCATTTCCTGCATGCCGAAGGCAATTTCCAGTTCTACGATCCGAAGAGCCGGATACTGTTCTCGGGCGACCTCGGCGCAAACCTGTGCGATGTCGCCGACCTCGATGTCCCGGCGAAGCGCCTGGGTGATGTCTTGCCGCACATGGAGGCCTTCCACCGTCGCTACATGAACAGCAACCGTGTGTGTCGGTACTGGGCGCAGATGGCGGCCGGGATGGATATCGAGATGCTGGTGCCACAGCATGGCCGGGCGTTGACCGGCAAGGCCATCGCCGAGTTCATCCGTTGGATCAGCGAGCTGCAATGCGGCATCGATCTGATGCAGCAGAGTGACTACCGGGTGCCGTGACCGGTGCGGCTCCGGCGCGGGCCCACACCGCCTAAGGTGTCGCGGAGCATCGACACGACGGCCGCGCACCGCAACGCTGAAACCGGTCCACCCGATGGGCCAGCCGGGTTAGGCAAGGAACGATGAATGGAACCCTTTATCGAAGCAGCGCTGCAGCGTGAACTGCTCGCAATCAAACTGCCGACTCTGCCGGCGGTCGCGATACAGCTGATTGGTCTGGGTCAGTCCGAACACGCCAACGCTCAGCAATTGGCGACGGTCGTGGGGCAGGACCCCGCGCTGGCGACGAACCTGTTGCGTCTGTCCAACTCGGCGGCCTATCGGCGGGCAAGGCAGGCCGACACGGTGTTCCTTGCGGTCAGCTACCTGGGCTTCGAGCCGGCACGCATGTTCGCATTGTCCGCGGCGTTGGTCCCGGCCCTGGCCGCGGGCGGGGGGCCGGGATTCTGCTACACGGCCTATTGGCGGCGTGCGCTGTTGTCGGCCGCCTGTGCGCGTGTCGTCGGCCGACACCTGCTGGCGGCGGACGCCGAGGCCGTCGCGCTGGCCGCACTGCTGCAGGACATAGGGATGCTCGCGCTGGCACAGCTGCAGGGACCCTTCTACGCGACGCTGGAGTGCGATGGGTACGTGCACGGCAACGCGCTGTCGTATGAGCGGGAGCGGTTGTCGACCGATCACGCGGCGGTCGGCGGCTGGCTGCTGGACCGCTGGGGACTGCCTGAACGATTGGCGCTCGCCGTGCGCGCGAGCAATGCGCCGGATCTATGCATGGTGGACAGCGCCGGAGTGGATTTCAACCGCCTGGTCATGGCGGCGGGACTGCTCGCCGATATCTGGACCTGGAGCGGGCCGCCGTCCGACCTTGCCGCGCACCAGGCCGATGTCTGTCGCCTGCTGGGTTGCGACTGGCCGGCGCTGGTCGAGATGCTCGACGAGGCGTCGGACGAGATACCGATGGTCGAGGCGATGTGCGGCATGCAGGTGGTGGATGCCGCGCACCTGCAACTGGCGCTGCAGGTGCTGAGCGAGCGGCTGCCGTCGACCGCGGATGGCGCTGTCTGACCGGGCGGCCGGTCTCACCAGGTGCCGAGCGGGTTCTCGGTCGACAGGGACATCATCAGCGCATAATCGCCGTCGACCGCGCTACCCGAATTCGCCGGGTCGCCGTCGCGCAGCTTGCCGCTCAACGCCAGCGCCAGCCCACGCCGGTTGGTGCCGGGTTTGAGCAGTGTCCAGACGAGGTTGGCGCCGACGCCGGCCGAGTCGTCGACCTCGGTCCCGTCGGACCGGACCTGGCGTTGATAGGCCAGGTCGAACTTGGCATGCAGATCGTGGTGCAGGGCGATCGTCGCGCTGCTGAGCGCGGCACGCCACTTGCCGGCGCGCGTGCCGGTCTGCAGGTCCTCCCGGTTCTGCCATGAGAGCGTCGGTTTCACCGCCAGCGGCGATGCCCCGCGGGTGAAGTCGCCATACAGGTCGAAACCCATCACCCGGCTGCCACGATTGACCGCGGCGTCGACCGCAAGCGGCGAACGACCGCCCTTGGCCCGCCAGCCCCACAACCAGCCGTCGTGTGAGAACTCGCCCTGCAGCGCGAGGTTGGCAGAGGGTCGCGATTCCGTGCCGCCGGTTGCCGTGCCGGCCGCGGCGAGTTCGCGGTGCCGCCCCAGTTCCGCGGCGAGGCGGACCGTCGGCCTGCCGAGCAGGGCGAACGGCGGTTGAGTATCCGGAGACCAGCCGGTCGACAGCTGCAGCCGGTCACTGAACACGATGGCACGCGACGGATCATCGGCGAGGTTGTTGCGGCGCCGTTCCAGCGCGAGGTCGAACTGCCATTGTGTGGTCTTCAGCCGGCCGTAGCTGCGCAGGCTGCTGCGGTCTCCGGCCAGTGACGGATTGGCGAGGCTCGCGAACCAGGCGCCGACCGCGCTGTACTCGCTGCCCAGGCGCCAGTTCATCGACGAGGTCGGGACGGCGTTGTACTCGAGCTTGACCCGATACGCCTGATCGGCACGCGGTTCCAGCCGGCCGGCATCCGTCCACTCGAACTGCGAACCTGCGTACTCGGCATGCAGGGTCAGACGGCGTGACAGCAACGCGGCGTCGGTGGCGACCGACCAGGCGGTGCCGTGCCGAGGGGTGCTACCCGGGACATCCGCGCGGCCGCTGAGCCAGCCGGCAACGATGTCCAACTGGTCGCTGTCGTCCAGTGACAGGTGATTCTCGACGACCACGCCGTTGAGTGCATAGTCGACCGCATCGCTGCCGACCAGGCGCTGGTAGCCGGTGCCCGCCTTCGTCTGCGCACCGAATCCACGCACGTTGAGATGGTCGCCGAGGTCCCAGGCGGCGACTGCAGCCGGCCGGGGGCCGCGTTTGTGGATCAGGCTGTCGTACGTCAGTTCGCGCGGTGGGTCCGCGGCGTTGAGCGGTGTCAGATCGGCAAAGTCGGCGGGCGGGTCGCCGAGACGCTCGTCGGAGGTCGACGGCAGGTCGTCAGAGGCCGCCGGTACGGCGACCACCGAGGCCGGTAGCTGCAGGTGCAGTGGTGCGGCCGTCGCCGTGGCCGCGTCCGCGGGTGGCGCCGCGGTGGCCGAGGGACGCTGCAGCGATGCGCGGACGTTGCCGCTGGCCAGGAGCGCCGTCAGCACTGCAAAAAACAAACCCGTTCGTCCGGTCACGCGCACCCCGTCATCGTTTTGTGAAACAGATCACGAATACGCCGCCCGGGAAATCGGGAATACCACTAGTTTGCATTAGGAAAATCATGTAACCGCATGGATTGGCGTGAAAATCAATGGGGCCCAATCCTGGTTAGCGGCCGCGCCCCGGGGGTTCTGTAGCGGTCGTTGTGTGGAGCGGCTGGCGGAGCGCGGCGGCCGGATGCAGGCGGGCGCGGTCGGAAATCCCGCGGTGCGGGTACTCAGGCGATCAGGTCGAGGAGCTGTCCGGCGTCTGCGGAAGCGGCGTCGCGGTAGGCGGACAGTGCGTTGCGCACCCGTGTCCCCTCCGCCTGGTCGGGTGCGTTGCGGTCATGCCCGTCGCTGGATTCGGGGGCGCCACCCTGTAGCTCGGCCCGCGCTTCGGCGATGCCGCGCGCCGCGGCAGCGGCCACGGAGCGGTCCTGTCCCGACGGATCGGCCGGCGCCGAGGCCGCGCGCTGTACCGCCTCGAGCTTGCGGATCGTGGCCGCCGGGTCACCGGGAACCGGCGCGGTGTCTATCTGCACCTCGCCGCCGACCGCGTAGAAGCGGCCGTCGGGGCCGCGTTCATACTGGTACTGGGCGCCCCCCCTGACGTGCGACCCGCCGGCGGCGATATGCGCCTGTTCATGCTGGCGGACCTCGCGGTCGCGCTGTTTGAGCTCCTGGACCGCGCGGTACTCGCTGCTCGTCGGGTCGCGCACGGGATCCGTGGGATCGACCGGTTGGGTCGGCTGGTCGGCGCGCACGCGTGCGACACCGCCCCCGGCGAGCGCCGAGCCGGCCAGGGCGGACAGGTTTCCGGTGCTTGACGTAACCCGGTTCAACGACCTAAAGCATCCTGATATCAGGCAGTTGGCTGCCTTGCTCCCTAGTTTAGCGCGCCCGTCCGCCGTCCCTGGGAAGCTGCTGACTGAATTGCCGGAAACGATCTCCGGCACGCCTGTCGCCCCCCGCCAGCTAGGGTTATTACTGATTGCCGGGAACGCGGGCTCGACTAGTTATTAAGCCATGCCGTCGGCTGGCGGCGGTTGGCCCGAGTGCGGAGGACGACGATGCACAAATACTGTACCGATGTGATGATTCATATCGACGAGGATCTCGCAGACCACGAGATCCACTCGCTGGAGCGCGACATCAGCTCCCTGCCGGGCGTCTACAGCGCCTGCGTGAACGACCGGACCCGCCACCTGATGCTGGTCGACTACGACCCGGAGGGCGTGCACGCCTTGGACCTGCTGAGCACCGTGCTCAGCCGCGGCGTCAGCGCCGAACTGGTCGGCCTGTGACCGATCCGACCGGCCGCCGGGTGCGGCGGCCGGGTGCAATCCCCTGATTTCAGCTGTAAAATCCCGGCCCCCTTGGTTGTATTGAGCGGCATCGTGGCCAAGCTTTTCATTCGTACCTTCGGCTGCCAGATGAACGAGTACGACTCGCAGAAGATGTTTGACGTTCTGCAGGCGTCGCATGGGCTGGAGATCACCGACGATCCTGAACAGGCCGACGTGCTGTTGCTCAACACCTGTTCGATCCGCGAAAAGGCCCAGGAAAAGGTGTTCTCGCAGCTGGGTGTCTGGAAGGAACTCAAGCGCGCACGCCCGGACCTGGTGATCGGCGTCGGCGGTTGCGTTGCCAGCCAGGAGGGTGAGGCGATCCGCGAGCGCGCGCCCTATGTCGACCTCGTATTCGGTCCGCAGACATTGCACCGGCTCCCGCAGATGCTCGACCGTGTGCGCGACCAGCACCTGCCGTCGGTCGATGTCAGCTTCCCCGAGATCGAGAAATTCGATCGGCTGCCGGAACCGCGCGCCGAGGGCCCGACCGCCTTCGTGTCGGTCATGGAGGGCTGCTCCAAGTACTGCACCTTCTGCGTCGTGCCCTATACGCGCGGCGAGGAGATCAGCCGGCCGTTCGACGACGTGCTCGCCGAGGTCGCGCAACTCGCTGCGCAGGGGGTGCGCGAGGTGAATCTGCTCGGGCAGAACGTGAATGCCTATCGTGGGCCTATGCACGATGGCGAGATCGCCGACCTGGCATTGCTGATCCGTTTCGTCGCTGCGATCGACGGGATCGAGCGTATCCGCTACACGACCTCGCACCCGGTCGAGTTTTCCGACTCCCTGATCGAGGCGTATGCCGAGGTGCCGCAGTTGGTGAGCCACCTGCACCTGCCGGTACAGTCCGGCTCGGATCGCATCCTGATGGCGATGAAACGTGGACACACTGCCTTCGATTACAAGCAGAAGATCCGTAAGCTCCGTGCCGTCCGGCCCGATATCAGCCTGTCGTCGGATTTCATCGTCGGCTTCCCGGGTGAGACCGAACAGGATTTCGAACACACGCTCGGCCTGATTCGCGAGATTGGTTTCGATCATTCGTTCAGCTTCATCTACAGCCGCCGCCCCGGCACGCCGGCCGCCGATCTGCCCGATGACCTGCCGCACGCGCTCAAACAACAGCGCCTGGCGCGACTGCAGCATCTGATCAACGACAGTGCGCAGCGCATCAGCCGGCAGATGGTTGGCAGCGTGCAGCGCGTTCTGGTCGATCGCCCGTCGCGCAAGGACCCGGACGAGCTGGCCGGTCGCACCGAGAACAACCGGGTGGTCAATTTCCTCGGGCCGGCCGAGTTGATCGGCGGGTTCGTCGATCTGCGCATCACCGCGGCCAATCCGAATTCCCTGCGCGGGGAGTTGGTCGATGCAGTGAGGAGCGAGGCAGCCCACGCCTGATGGATACCGCGAAACGCGACTTGGTGAGAGATGTCTGAACACCCTGAATCGCTGGAGCTGGTCCTCGCGCCGGAGGACAACGAGCGCCTGCGCAACGTCTGCGGTCAGCTCGACGAGCACCTGCGCCAGGTCGAGCGGCGCCTCGGCATCGAGATCAACAACCGCGGCAGCAGTTTCCAGTTGCTCGGCCAACCCACCGCGATCGCGGCTGGGCGCGAGGTCCTGCAGGGCCTGTACCGTGCCAGTGCCGAAGAGGCGTTGAGTCCGGCGCGCGTGCACCTGTTCCTGCAAGAGGCCGGGGTCGACGCGCTGGCCGACGATACCGCCGAGGTGCCGGAGACGACGATCAAGACGCGTCGTGGCCTGGTGCGTCCGCGGGGGCCTAACCAGGCGCAATACGTACACCGGGTGTTGACGCACGATATCAATTTCGGCGTCGGACCTGCCGGCACCGGCAAGACCTACCTCGCGGTGGCGTGCGCGGTCGACGCGTTGGAGCGCGATCAGATCCGCCGTATCCTGCTGGTGCGCCCGGCGGTCGAGGCAGGCGAGCGTCTCGGCTTCCTGCCCGGCGATCTCGCCCAGAAGATCGACCCTTATCTGCGTCCGCTGTACGACGCCTTGTACGAGATGCTCGGTTTCGAGCGGGTACACAAGCTGATCGAGCGCAACGTCATCGAAGTGGCGCCGTTGGCCTACATGCGCGGCCGTACGCTGAACGAGGCCTTCATCATCCTCGACGAGGCACAGAACACGACCACCGAACAGATGAAGATGTTCCTGACCCGGCTCGGGTTCGGCTCGACGGCGGTGATCACCGGTGACATCACCCAGGTCGATCTGCCGCGCGGCCAAAAGTCCGGTCTGCGCGAGGCGACCGAGGTGCTGCGCGCGGTCGATGGGATCAGCTTCACGTTCTTCAATGCGCGTGACGTGGTGCGCCACGCACTGGTACAGAAGGTCGTGCAGGCGTACGAGCGGTTCGACCGTGAGCAGGGTTGACGGCATGGTCCTTGCTGTAGAGGTGCAGGTGGCCACCGATCCGGACGCGATCCCGGCCACTGCGGACCTGGAGCGCTGGGCGCGTGCCGCCTGGCAGGATGCGGCGTCGGACGCCGAGGTCGTGGTGCGGGTGACCGACGAGGCCGAGAGTCGCCAGCTGAACCGTGATTTTCGCGGCAAGGACACACCGACCAACGTGCTGTCGTTTCCGTACGAGCCGTTGCCGGAGATTGCACTGAATCACGTCGGTGACCTGGTGCTGTGCGCAGCCGTGGTGCAGCGTGAGGCGCAAGAGCAGGGCAAGACAGCGGCGGCCCACTGGGCGCACATGGTGGTGCACGGGATGCTGCACCTGCAGGGTTACGATCATCAGACCGATACCGAGGCCGAAGAGATGGAGCGACTGGAAACCCGCATATTGGAAGGCCTGGGTTATCCGGCTCCCTATGTTGACGACGAGACGCTATGAGTGAAGACCGATCTAGCGGCAGTTCGCTTGCCGCACGCTGGTTGGAAAGGCTGATACCGGGTGTGGTGGGCGAGCCGCGTGACCGACGCGATCTGATCGCGCTGCTGAAGCATGCCAAGGAACGGGCCTTGTTCGACAATGAGGCGCTGGCGATGCTCGAGGGCGTGCTGCAGGTGGGTGACCTGCAGGTGCGCGACATCATGATTCCGCGCGCACAGATGGTCGTCGTAAGCCGCGACGACGAGCTCAACAAGGTGCTGCCGATCGTCACGGAATCGGCCCACTCGCGTTTCCCGGTGATCGATGACGACCGCGCCGAGGTGATCGGGATCCTGCTCGCCAAGGATCTGCTGCAGTACTGCGGTGACAACGCGCCGCGTTTCAAGATGCGTGACATCGTGCGCTCGGCGGTGTTCGTCCCGGAAAGCAAACGCCTGAACGTGTTGCTGCGCGAGTTCCGTGCGAGTCGCAACCACATGGCCATCGTGATCGACGAGTACGGCAGTGCGGCAGGCCTGGTGACCATCGAAGACGTGCTCGAACAGATCGTGGGCGAGATCGAGGACGAGTACGATTTCGACGAGGGCGCCTTCATTCTCAAACGCGGGCCGAACAGCTATACGGTGAAGGCGCACACGACGATCGAGGAGTTTAACGAGTACTTCGAGGTCGGTTTCGACGACAGCGACTTCGACACCATCGGCGGGTTGACCGTGAACGCCTTGGGCCACCTGCCGACGCGTGGCGAATCGGTGACCGTGGACGGCTTTCGTTTCACCGTGGTGCGGGCCGACAGCCGCAAGGTGCGGCTGCTGAGCGTCGAGCGCATCGAGGGGGGCGGCGATGCCCCGTCGAGCGCATCCCAGGCGGCACCGGCTGCGAACGGCGGAACCTGAATCGATGCGTCCCGGGCCCTGGCCCGCAGTGGGTCAGCTGCTGCTCGCGTTGATCGCCGGCAGCGGCGCGGTGCTGGCGTTCGCCCCGTTCGGTTTCGGACCGCTCGCACCGCTCGCGCTCGCGGTGCTGTTCCACCTCTGGCGACACCCGGCGCGGCCGGGCCTCAACCTCTGGACCGGTTACGCCTTCGGTCTCGGCCTGATGGGATTCGGCGTATCCTGGATCCGCATCAGTATCGCGCAGTTCGGCGGCGTGGTGCCGGCGCTGGCGATCCTGATCACCGCCGGTTTCGTGATGTTCATGGCGCTGTACTTCGCGCTTGCCGGTTGGCTCGGCGAACGCCTCCGCGGTCGCTCCGATGGCCTGTGGCTGGCCGCGGTGCTGCCTGGGGTCTGGGTACTTGGCGAGTGGTTGCGCGGTTGGTTGTTCACCGGCTTTCCGTGGCTCGCGATGGGCTACAGCCAGATCGATCTGCCGAGTGCCGGCTTTGCGCCGGTATTCGGTGTCTATGGTGTCAGCCTGGTGGTCGCGGTCAGTGCGGGCCTGCTGAATCTCTGGCGTCGCCCGGCCGCGCTGTTGGGCCTGGTCGCGCTGTGGGCGACGGGTCTCGGGCTGCAGCAGGTCGACTGGGGCGCGCCGGTCGGCGAGCCCTTCCAGGTCAGCCTGTTGCAGGGCGCAATCCCGCAGGAACACAAGTGGCGGCGTTCGATGCGCGCGCAGACGCTCGATCTCTACCTCGATATGACCGCAGAGACACGTGACAGTCGGCTGGTGATATGGCCGGAGACGGCCGCGCCGGCATTCGCGTCCGAGGTGGAGTCCAGCCTGCTCGAACCGCTCGCGGCGCAGCTGCAGGATGCCGGGCGCGACGTACTGCTCGGGATCGTCGACGGCGACCGTCAGGGCGATTACTACAATGCGATGTTGAGCCTCGGTGCGAGTGGCCGGGATCACTATTACAAGCGCCACCTGGTGCCGTTCGGCGAGTACCTGCCGTTCGACGCCTGGACGCGACCGGTATTGGACTTCCTGGCGATCCCCATGTCGGATTTTGCCGCCGGCGGCGATCGCAAACCGCTCGTGCGGCTGGCCGGACATCCGGCCGGCGTCAACATCTGCTACGAGGACGCCTACGCGGAGGAGGTCGGCCGCGCGCTGCCCGAGGCGGCGTTCCTGATCAATGCCAGCAACGACGCCTGGTTCGGTGATTCGCTGGCCCCCCATCAGCACCTGGAGATCGCGCGCATGCGCGCACTGGAGAGCGGCCGTTATCTGCTGCGCGCCACCAACACCGGGGTGTCGGCGTTCATCGACGAGCGTGGACGCCTGTTGGGCACCGCGCCGCAGTTCCGCCAGGCGATTCTCACCGAAGACATCCAGCCGATGAGCGGCAGCACGCCGTTCGTGCGTTGGGGCAATCCGGTCGTGGTGATGCTGGCCGCGTTGATGGTGCTGTCAGCGCGCGTCGTTCAACGCTCAGGTGCCTGAGCCCGGCCGAGCAGCGCATCGACGCGTCGTTGCTCGAGACCGCGCTGCTCGAGCGAGTACTTGACCGCCTCGGCGTTCTGCAGCGCCTCGAGGTAGATATCCGGGATCGGTTCGGCGCTCTGTCGCGGGGGCGCTGGTACGTCATCGCAGGCACTGACCAGCAACGCCAGCGATGTCAGGGTGGGCACGGCGACCAGCATCCGATACAGTCTGCGCATGTCCACAGCTTAGCCGGCCGCCGCTGCTTCGCCATAGCCCGGCGGCGACACGACCGAACCACCTGCCATCCACGGAGAGCCTAACCCAATGGGTCGCGAAATCATCAAGACGGACCAGGCCCCGCAGGCCATCGGAACCTACTCGCAGGCCGTCAAGTTCGGCACAACCGTCTACCTGTCCGGGCAGATAGCCCTGGATCCGCGCACCATGACACTGGTCGACGGTGATACCGAGACCGAGATTCGGCAGGTGCTCGACAACCTGCAGGCGGTGGCGCGCGCCGCGGGTGGCAGCCTGGCCGATATGGCCAAGCTGAACGTGTTCCTGGTCGACCTGGCGAATTTCGCATTGGTCAACCAGGTCATGGCGGAATACTTCCCGGAACCCTACCCGGCACGTGCGGCGATCGGCGTGGCATCGCTGCCGCGCGATGCCAACGTGGAGATGGACGGCATCCTGGAACTGGGCGGTTGACGCGCATGCGCGCCGAGGCGGCAGTCACTCGGCGCCGATCTTCTGCATCAGCCCGAAGCTCTTGACGAACGGGCCCGCCATGCGCGGATCCTTGATCATCGCCTTGAAGTCGCCTTTCTTGAACTTCAGTTTGCCCATTGCAAACGCGGTGCCCATTCCCGCCATCCCCAGGCCCTTGGCGACCCATTTCATCCAGTCGTCGCGCGAGGCGCGCATGTCCCAATCGGGCGCCTCGTCGGCATAGTCGCCGGCGCGCACGCACTCGCCGTTTTCCACGACGAACACCCCACGCGGCTGGTCCTCGTCCTTGAAGCCGCAGGTGATCACCGAGCTGAAGCCGATCTCGGCCAGTTTGTCGCGCACTTCGGGCTCGGCGTTCCATGCGTCTTTCAATTGGTTCATCCACTCGTCAGAGAAAAGCTCGGCCATCCGATTCTCCTTGTCTTCAGGTTGGGGGGCACAGGCGGTGCCTAATAGAACTAGACCAGTGCATCCTGGCCGTCAACGGCGGGATCGGCAAGCGCGGACCTGACCCGCTGCCCGCGCGGCGCGATTCTGCGGCAACGATGACCAGGTCGCCAAGAGGGACGCGCGGGGGTGCCCGGGCGTTTTCCGGAAACAGTCGCTGGAGGCCTGCCTAGAGCAGGTTTGCAAACAGTGTCGCTATGCCGAGGAAGCTGAAAAAGCCGGTGACGTCGGTGATCGTGGTGAGGACGATCGACGACGATTGTGCCGGGTCCTGGCCGAAGGCGGTGAGCAGCAGCGGGATCGCCGCTCCGAACACGCCCGCGATCACCATCGACAGGACCATCGAAATGCCGATCACGCCGGCGAGTCCGGCCGAGCCACTCCATATCCAGACCCCGAACGCGGTCGTGGCGGCGATCGCGATGCCGTTCCAGAAACCGGCCGACATCTCCTTGAAGATCACGCGTGGCCAGTGGCGGATGCGGATCTCTCGCAGCGCCAGCCCACGCATCGTCACTGCCAGTGCCTGGGCGCCGGTGTTGCCCGACTGGCCGGCGACCACCGGCAGCAAGACCGCGAGTGCGGTGTACTTGGCGATCGTGCTCTCGAACAGTCCGACGACCGCGGCGGCGAGGAATGCGGTGGCCAGGTTGATGTGCAGCCACGGCAGCCGTTTGCGCACCGCGAACGAGACGTTCGACAGTGCACGCTCGTCCTTGCTGACGCCGACCATGGTCTGCATCGCAACCGTGGCCTCGTCTTCGGCCGCCGCCATCAGGTTGCGATAGCGCACCGCCCCGATCAGTCGGTCGTCGGCATCCACGACCGGCAGATCGGTCAGACGATATTGCTCCAGGATATCGACCACCTCCTCGCGCGGCGCCAGGGCGTTGACTACGGCTCTTACCGGTCGCTGGATCTCCTCGAGCCGCGTGTTCGCGGTCGCGGTCGCGATGTCCTGTATGTCCACCTGGCCCTCTAGGTGATTGTCGGCATCGACGACGAACAGTCGTCGCGTTCCACGCCGGCGCAGGGCCCGGATGCGTGCAAGCGCCTCGCGCACCGTGGTGTCCGCACGCAGCAGCAGAATGCGCGGATCCATCAGGGCCCCGGCACTGTCCATCGGGTAGGAAAGGATGGCGCGCAACTCCTGTGCCTCGGTGTCCTGCAGACGTTCGAGGTATTTCTCGCGAGCCTCCACGTCGCGCATTGCGAGCATCGCGGCGGCACGCGATGGATCCATGTGGCGCAGGATCTCGACCGCCTGTGTCGGTGGCAGGGCCTCCAGCGCCCGTATGCCGACGTCGGGCGACAGGCGTTCCCAGACCGGGAGTGTCGCGGTGATCGGATGGCGTGCCAGCAACTCGGCGACCTCGGTCGGTGCCTGGCGTTCGAGCAACAGCACGGCATCGTCCGGATGGTTCTCTACCAGGTCGCGCTGCAGCGCGTGTACTGCATTGGCGAGTCCGGGCTTCATGTCATCTGTCCCTCGGTTCCCGCTCGGTCGCCACCGACCCGCCGATGAACAGCGCACCGACTGCCACCCAGAAGATGTCGGCCAACGCGGCGCGGGTGGTGATGAGCTCGTTGCGGTCGGTGACCTCGGTCAACAGGTCCTGTCCCTCTTCCATGACGCGCGAGCGCCGCAGTACGCCCTGGAAGACACCGTTACGGTTGATCACCGGCAGGCTGTCATGGGTCAGCCAGGCCGGATGGGCGGTCACCGCCTGTAGCGCGGTGCGCGCATGCAACACCGCGCGCGCGGGACGCAACACGTGCTGCAACAGGCGCCGATCGTTTGCGCCGAGCAGGTCGCCCAGGTCGGCGATGCCGAGCAGGCGGCGGTCGCGATCGAGGACCGGAATCGTCTGCCCGGTGTGCTGGCCGCTGCGCCGGAACAGGCGCAATGCATCGCCGACCCGCTGATCCGGTAGCAGGGTCAATACATCCTCGTCGACGTACGCACCGACCACCGATTCCGAGAAACGCAGCCGCAGCCGCAGGCGTGCCGCGATCGGGCGTGGTACCACGGCAAGCAGTGTCTGGACCTGTGCGGGTTGCATCACGCGGAGCGCGGCCACCGCATTGAGCAGCGTGGTCCGGGCGAGGATCTCACCGGCGGTCGCAGGTGGAAGGAGCAACAGGCAGCGGCTGGCTGAACCCGGTGCCATCTGTTCCAGTACCCTGGCGGCGACCGCATGTGGCATCGCACTGAACACGGCCTCGACATCACGGCTGTCGAGACGTGCCAGCGTCCGTGCCGCGGAGGCCGGATGTTGCGTCAGAAAACCCTTGGTGACGGCATCAAGCACGTTCGCCGTCCTCATCGCCAGCGATCAGCGCGACGCCTTCGAGAAACAGGCGCGCCGGAATCCAGGCCTCGCCGTCTTCGGTCTCGACGATCACTGCGACCTGGCTCATCTCCAGGATCTCGCCCTGCATCCCGTGGATCTGGACCCGCTGGCCCGGCTGGTAGGCACGACGTACATAGTGCGAAGCCATCACGTTGCGCACCGCGTCGGCCGCGCCGATACCGAACGCCAGGGCGACGCTCGCGAAGAGCGCTGCGGCAGCCAGCGTGATGATGGTCGCGAACAGGGTCACGTCGAGGCCCAGCTGGTCCAACGCCAGCAGCAGCGTGAACGCCAGCACCAGTCCCGACGTCAGATGGCCGAGCGACAGGCCATGCTGAAAACCACTGCTGTCCGCGACGACGATGATCAGGTTCCTGATGCCGCCGGCGATCAGGTAACCGATGAACAGGATGAACAGGCTGATCAGCAGGCTGGGCAGGTAGCCGAGCAGTCCCAGTACCCAGCGTGCGAATGTGGTCAGCCCGAGCTGTTCGGCCGCTGCACTCAGCGTGTACGCGAGGACGATCCAGAACACGATCTTGGCGACCAGGTTGGAAACCGACCAGCGCGGTTGGGCGACCTGTTGCCCGGACCACCGGTGAACCACCGCGAGGATTGCGTCGAGCCCTTTGCCGAAGCGCATGATCAGCCAGCGCAGCACGATTGCCGCGAGCCAGCCGAGGAGCGCCAATGCGATCGCCGCGAGCAGATTGGGTAGCAGTGTTTTCAGCGCCAGGGTGAGTTCGCGACTGACTTCGTCGAACCAGAGCCCGGGGTTGTCGATCAGATTGACACCGATTCCCTGGAGCGCAGAGGGTGGAGCCTGAGGGGAGATCGGGGGCGGAACCGGCGGTGATGCAGCCATGGTCCTCCCAAAGCCGTGTGGACCTGCCTATGCAGGTCCACTATAGACGACCGTTAAAGCCGCGGCCACGCATCATCCGGCTTGTCCGCATCGATGTGCATCGTCGGTGTCAACCGGCCTCGCGCCATTCGACCCCGGCATCGATACCGTGATGCGGGTGGGGGTCCGGCTCGGGTACCTTCATGGTCACCAGTTCCTCGGCGCTGACCGGGTGGATGGCGATGGTGTCATCGAAGTCGGCCTTGGTCGCACCCATCTTCACCGCCACCGCGAAGCCCTGCAGCATCTCGTCGACGTTGTCACCGATCAGGTGGATGCCGACCACGCGCTGTTCCTCGCCCGTGCACACCAGCTTCATCGCGGTGGTCACACCGTGTTCCGACAGCGCGTGACGCATCGGTGTGAAGTCGGTCTTGTAGACCGTCACCTTCGCGTGCCGCTCGCGCGCCTGTTGCTCGGTCAGGCCGACGGTGCCGACCGGCGGGTGGGCGAACACGACGCTCGGGATGTTGTCGTAGTCGACCCGGCTTTCCGGCTGGGCGTCGAACAGGCGTGCGGCCAGGCGCCGGCCGGCGGCGATCGCGACCGGGGTCAGTGGCGTGCGGCCGGTGATGTCACCAATCGCATAGATCCCGGGAACATTGGTGTTCTGAAACGCGTCGGTGGGTACTATGCCGTTCGCACGTGTCGCCACGCCGGCTTTCTCCAGCGCCAGTTCACGGGTGTTCGGTGCGCGACCGACCGCCCAGATCACCGCATCGAATCCGTCCAGACGATCGCCGTTGCTGGCGTCCAGCGCGATACCGGCAGCGGTCTCTACCAGGCCTGCGACCTGGAAGCTCATGTGCAGTTCGATACCCTGTTTGCGCATCTCGTCCATCAGCACGTCGCCGATCATCTCGTCGAAGGTCTCGAGGACACGGGCCTCGAGCGCGACCACGCTGACGTCGGATCCCAGCGCGCGCAGCACGCCGGCCAGTTCCACGCCGATGTAGCCGGCACCGATGATCGCGACCCTGCGCGGCTGCTCCTGCAGCGCGAAGAAACCGTCGGAGGTGATGCCGAGTTCGGCGCCGGGGACCGGCGGCACGATCGGGCGGCCACCGGTCGCGACGACGATGTGATCGGCAGAGAAGCGTTGGCCGGCGGCCTCGATCGTGTGTGCATCGATGAATCGGGCGGCGCCCTCGACGCGGGTGATGCCGCTGTCGTCGACGTAACTGTCCCAGTAACGGTTGATGCGACCGATGTAGGATTGCCGTCCACCGACCAGCTTGCGCCAGTCGGTCCGGCCGCGTTGGGCCGGAATGCCGAAATCGTTGGCGTCGTCGACCGCGTGTGCCAGATTGGCCGCGTACCACATGACCTTTTTCGGTACGCAGCCGTTGTTCACGCAGGTTCCACCGAGCCTGCCGGACTCGATCACCGCGACGCGCTTGCCGAATTGTGCCGCTTTTTCGGCCACGGCCAGGCCGCCACTGCCGCCACCGATGGCGATCAGGTCGAAGTGCGTGTTCATCTCGTTACTCCAGAATACTGCCGGGCATGGTCCCGGCGTGGCTGCGGGAGTAGACCCTCCCGCAGCCGGGATCTTTTCACCGGGGGTTATGCCTCAGGCCGCGGCCTTGTCACGTCCGCCGAGAAACTCCTCGAGCTTGTCCGAGCCACCGATGTGTTCGCCGTTGACGAACACCTGCGGCACCATCGAGATGCCGGCCACAGCGCGCAGCGTGACCTCGCTGTAGTCGCGGTTCAGTACCAGCTCGTCGAACTGGATGCCGGAGTCACGCAGCATGCCCTTGGCGCGGCTGCAGAATGGACAGCCCTCGCGGGTGAACACGGTGACGTCGAGCGGCTTGTTCGCATTCGGCGCGACGTAGGCCAGCATGGTGTCGGCATCCGACACCTCGAACGGGTCACCCGGCACGTCCGGCTCGATGAACATCTTCTCGATCACCCCGTCTTTGACGAGCATCGAGTAGCGCCAGGAGCGCTCACCGAAACCGAGGTCTTCCTTGGGGACCAGCATGCCCATGCCGCGACTGAAGTCGCCGTTGCCGTCCGGCAGGAAGGTCAGGTTCCAGGCCTTCTGCTCGGCACGCCACTCGTTCATCACGAAGGCGTCGTTGACCGACACGCAGACGATGTCGTCGACGCCGTGGCGCTTGAACTCCGCAGCGAGCTGGTTGTAGCGCGGTACGTGGGTCGACGAGCAGGTCGGGGTGAAGGCGCCGGGCAGGGCGAACACCACGACCGTCTTGCCGCCGAAGACCTCGTCTGAGCTGACATCGACCCATTCGTGTTCGCGGCGGGTCCGGAATACGACACTGGGAATGCGCTGGCCTTCACGATTCTGCAATTTCATCACTCGGTCTCCATAAAGATGCGTTTAACTTGAGTGGATGCAGTATCGAGATTTCCCACTCATTAATGAAATCATTTGTTTCTAATATATAGATAGCGAATGGCTATCGATCGTCCGTTCGGTTCGTGTGTGAGTGGCGCCGGAGTCGCTCCGCGCGACCCTTCCCTGGAACCTCAGCCGCGGCTGGCTGTCTTTGTTGCCGGTGCAGTTTGCCGATAGACTGCGAAGACTTTTTTCTAAACGGAATGCATGATGCGCAAGATTTTTTCTGCTTTGCTTGTGACGCTCGCCGGTTCGCTGATGGTCAGCCAAGCCATTGGCGCCGAAGATAAAAACGCGGACCAGATCCCGACCTACGGGGATTGGGGTTATCGCTGCGAGGAAGGGCCGGACGGCAAAGACAAGCTGTGTTACGTGTTTCAGAACGTGACCAAGAAGGACACCGGGCAACTCGTGCTGGGCGCGCGGATCGCGTTCCGGCCGGAACACAAGGAGCCCATGCTGGTGGTCACGGTTCCGCTCGGTTCGCTGTTGCCCCCGGGCGCCGCGTTGACCCTGGAGGGTGCAGAACCCCTCAAGCTGAACTATTTCCTCTGTGCAGCGGACGGCTGCACCACGATCGCGACACCGATCCCGGATGCGATGCTGGCCAGCTTGAAGAAGGGCGAACAGGCGGTGATACGGGTCGCGACACCGACCAAGCAGGTGGTCGGTCTGCCGCTGTCGCTGAACGGCCTGACTAAGGCCCTCGCGGTGCTCAAAGAGAAGAAATAGCGCACGTGCCGCCGGCAGGCGTCCTGCCTGCCGGCTCAATCCCTGACCGTCACCACGATCTGGCGCCGATGCGGATGGTGGCGGTGCTCGTAGAGGTAGATCCCCTGCCAGGTCCCCAGCGCGCATCGCCCGCGAGACACCGGTACGGTCATATCGACCTGGGTGAGGATCGAACGGATATGCGCCGGCATGTCGTCGGGCCCCTCCATCGTATGGTTGTAGATCGCATCGCCGTCGGGGACCAGGCGTTGCATGAACCGTTCGAGGTCACTGCGGACGCTGGGGTCGGCGTTCTCGCAGACGATCAGTGAGGCACTGGTGTGTTGGACAAACAGGTGGCACAGGCCGGTCTCAATCGCGGCTTCGCGTACCACCCGCTGCACCTGGTCGGTGATGTCGTAGGTACCACGGCCGCGGGTGCGGTGTTCAATGATTTCCTGGTGGGTCATCGGCGATTGCACTGACAGAGTCCGGTCGACCAGTCTAAGCGCAAACCGGCGCACGACCGAAAGCCACGCGTCGCGCGTTCGTCGGTGGTTCGCCACCTGAACGGGTCACGCCTCTGAACGACTGGCGCGGTGCGCGGCGTCGGGGGGCACTTGGCAGTCGCCCAAGGAGTCTGATCCAATCCCAGAACCATTCAAGCGATCAGGTGTTCGTACAAGGTGGCGATGTTCGAATTCAACGGCCGGCCCGCCGTTCATCGGGTCATGTGGCCAACGGGTCGGTCGTGATCCGGTCGTCGGTTACCTGGGGCGGGGCGCTGGCCATCGCGATCGGTGCGGCTGCGGCTTGGCCCGATCCGCGTGGTGGTGTGCCTGCGCAGGACGCCGATCCGGCAGCACCGGTCTACGAGGTACGACCGATCGGATGGGTGCGCAAACGCGACGGGCGTACGACAATCGAGATCGAGCCCCGCTATCGGCCGGCGCTGTTGGGCCTGGAGCAGTTCGAGTCGATCTGGGTGCTGTACTGGTTCGACCGCAATGACACCCCTGAGCAGAGGTCCATCCTGCAGGTCCATCCGCGTGCAAACCCTGACAATCCGTTGCGCGGCGTGTTCGCCACGCGCGCACCGGTTCGCCCGAACCTGATCGCGCTGAGCCGTTGTCGGGTGCTGTCGGTCGACGGCACCACGATCGAGATCGACGGCATCGATGCCTTTGCCGACACACCGGTGTTGGATATCAAGCCGTAGTGCCCACCGGTTGAGGTGCGGGACACGCGCCTTTTGCCGCGCTATGGATGTGCCCACAGTGCACGTCGGTGACTGAATCGCCCGACGTTTCCGATCACGTCGCGGGCGGGCGGCGCACCGTTCGAGCGTCCGCGGCGACCGCAGCCGGCTACTCGAAGCGCAGCGCCTCTATCGGATGCAGGTTTGCAGCCTTGCGTGCCGGGTGCATACCGAAGAAGACACCCACCAGCACGGCGAACAGAAACGCGACCAGCACCGAAAACGGCGTAATGATCGCGGAGAGCTCTGAGAAATGCGCCACCGCGACGGCGCCGCCGGTGCCGACCATGATGCCGAACAATCCGCCGACCGCGCTCAACAGCAGCGCCTCGAGCAGGAACTGCAGCAGGATGTCGCGCCGCCGTGCGCCCAGGGCCATACGGATGCCGATCTCGCGGGTCCGCTCGGTGACCGATACCAGCATGACGTTCATGATGCCGATGCCGCCGACCAGCAATGACACGGAGGCGATGCTGCCGAGCAACCAGGTGAATACGCGCGCGCTCTCTTCGGAGGATTCGGCGAGTTCTGCGCGGTTGTAGACGCGGAAATCGTCGGCCTGACCCTCGACCAGGCGATGCCGCTCACGCAGTAATCGCTTGATATCCGCGAGCAGGGTGAACGAGGCCGCGCGACCTGTGGTCGCGACATCGATGCGGTGCACGTGGGTGACGCCGAGCAGGCGGCGCTGAACCGCCGTGATCGGCATGTACACCGCATCGTCCTGGTCGGTGCCCCAGGCGGTGGCCCCTTTCCCCGCCATCACGCCGATGATTTCACACGCGGTCCCCTTGACCAGCAGGTGTTCGCCGAGTGGACTGGCCAGGCCAAACAGTTCGCGCGCCACGGTCTGACCGACGACACACACGTGCGCGGCACCGATCATGTGCTGTTCGGTCAGGAAGCGGCCTTCCGCAAGTGTCCAGTTGTGTACCTCGGTATAGGTTGACGTGACCCCTTCGATGGTGGTGCCCCAGTTGGCGTCCCGGTTGCGCACCTGCCCGGCGGCACGAATGCTCGGCGCGACCGCCACCACGCCACGCAGGTCATCGATCGCCTCGGCATCTGCCAGAGACAGGCTGGTGCGTCCACCGGCTCCGGTCCGCACACCGCCGCGGGTCACCGTGCCCGGTCGGATCACCAGCGTGTTCGTACCCAGGTTGTCCAGTGTCTCGGCCACACGTTTCTGCGCGCCCGCGCCGATCGCGACCATGGTGATCACTGCGGCGACGCCGATCACGACACCGAGTGCGGTGAGCATCGCGCGGGTCTTGTTGCGCCAGAGTGCGCGCAACGCGAGTTGCAGGGCCGCCGAGGCGTTCACCCGCGCTCCTCCTGCAGGCGGCCGTCGCGTACGACGAGCGTTCGCCGGGCGCGTTCTGCGACTTCGGGCTCGTGCGTGATCAACACGACGGTAACGCCTTCGTCACGGTTCAGCTTCTCCAGCAGCGATATGATCTCCGCGCTCGTCGCGGTATCGAGGTTGCCGGTCGGCTCGTCCGCCAATAAAAGCGCAGGCCGGGTGACCAGCGCGCGCGCGATGGCCACGCGCTGCTGCTGTCCGCCGGACAGCTGGCTCGGCAGGCTCGCGAGACGGTCTTCCAGTCCCATCTGGCGAAGCATCTCGGTCGCGCGACGTGTCCGCTCGGCATGGCCGATTCCGGCGTACACCAGCGGCGTCTCGACGTTTTCCAGCGCACTGGTACGCGGCAGCAGGTTGAAATTCTGGAACACGAAGCCGATCTCGCGATTGCGCAAGGCCGCGAGCTGGTCGGCATGCAGCTGCGTGACGTCGTGCCCCTGTAGCAGGTATCGCCCGCTGTCCGGCAGGTCGAGACAACCCAGGATGTTCATCAACGTCGATTTGCCGGATCCGGACGGACCCATCACGGCGACGAACTCGCCGGCTTCGACCACCAGGTCGATGCCGCGCAGCGCCTTGACCTCTACGCCGTCGAGTACGTAGGTCTTGTGGAGCTCGCTGACCTCGATGACGGGTGCGTTCATGATCGAATCAAAAGAAGCTGATACCGAAACGCCGCTTGCGCGCGGTCTCGCGTTTCTCCGGCGTCGCGACCAGCATCCCTTCTTTGAGCTCGTCACTCTGTACTTCGACCATGCGGTCGCCGATGACGCCCGAGCTGACCTTGACGGGGCGCAGGCGCTTGCCCTCGGCAACCCATAGAAGCTGTTCGCCGGGCGCGAGACTGCGGCGCAGTGCGGCGAGTTCGGCCGCGGGCCAGTCGGGGACGAACCGCAGCGTGGAGCCGGGCACCTGCAGCACGTCGCTGCGTTGTTCCACCTGGATAGAGACGTTGGCGGTCATCCCCGGTTTCAACAGTCCCGCGGTGTTGTCCACCTCGATCACGGTGTTGTATTTCACGACCCCCGATTCGACCTTCGGCTGCAGGCGTACCTGCACCACGCGTCCGTCGAAACGTTCGCCCGGATAGGCGAACACCGTGAAACTGACGGCCTGGCCTTCCTGGACCTGACCGATAAAGGCCTCGTCCACCTCGGCATCGACCTGCATATGGGTCAGGTCGTTCGCGATGGTGAACAGTGTAGGGGCTTGCAGACTTGCGGCGACCGTCTGGCCGACGTCGACATCGCGTGAGATTACGACACCGTCGATCGGCGCATAGATCGTGGTGTACGCGAGGTTGACCTCCTCACGCTTCAGCACGGCCTCGGCCTGTGCCACGGCCGCCTGCCTGAGCTGGCGCTCGACCTGTGCGGACTCGTGCGCAAAGCGCGCGGCATCCAGAATGTTCTCGGCCACCAGCTTCTTTCCAAACAACTGCTTCTGGCGGTCCAACTCACGCTGCGTGTCACGGACACCGACCGCGGCTTTTTCGAGACCGGCCTTCGCACTGGCGACGTCGGCCTGGGCCTCGGCCAGCTTGGCGTGAAACAGGGCGGGGTCGATCTGCGCGATCGCTTGGCCCTTTTCGACGCGATCATTGAAATCCGCGTACAGGTGCTGCACCGCCCCCGACACCTGGCTGCCCACCTGAACGGTCTTCATCGGATTGAGGGTGCCCGTGGCCGATACGGTGGCGGTGATGTCGCCGCGTTTGATCTCAACCGAGGTGTAGTCCGGTGTCGGCACTACTTCGGTGGAACGCGATAGCCACCAGGTGCCCGTTGCCACGGCGAGCGCGGCCGCCGCAGCGATGACAAGAACGATGTTCATGCGATTGTTTTTCATAATGAATTCGACAACGTCGTGGGCCACATGTTCGTCCGGCAATTGTTACAAGATGCATCAGAGCGGCGGTGTCCGTCTCTGGCATGTACAGATGACACGCGGGGCGCGCGACCGGCGCGCCGGCGCTGGCTTGTGCCGTTCGGCACACCGGGTGCCCGGCCACCGTTCTTTGAACTCGCGCACATCGGTCGAAATACCTCGTTACATTTGGTTACTGCGGAGAAAACCCTCCACGCATGCCTTGCGTCTAGTCTGCGCCCCATCGATTGCGCAAGGCCGCTGGACAACCCGGTACCCCGGAACGCGGTGGCGCCGCGCGGCAGTCGATTCACTGCAACCAGATGAAGGAAATGATTCATGACCCATATTATGAAAGTGGCCGCCATCGCGTCCTTGTTTGCATCGGTTTCGGCCTTCGCCCATCACCCCGCCGCGGATATCGTCGATCCCGAGATCTATGAGATGATCGACGAGAACGTCGCCGATACGCCGCATGCCGATATGGTCTTCGACGACATGGGGCGCTAAGCGGCATCGCCGTCCCGGTCTTCGGCCGGAGGCATCGAAAGGGTCGGCCCGTTGACGCGGCGCCGGCTTTTTCGTTTTGGGTGTGCCTCGGTACGTCGGATTCGCCACCGGTGCCGGTGTTACCCTGGTGACGCTAGCGTCGACGGTTGCAGCTAGGCTGTGTCAACGAACAGTTTCGACGACCCGCGACGGCGGGACAGGTCGATGGGGGCGGTCACGATGGTGCATCTCTCAAGGTTTACGTTCGCAATCGTGCTCAGCTGGCACGGTACGGCCTGGTCCACCGACCCGGCGGCTGCATTGCAGAGCCACAACCAGGTCCGTTCCAGTGTCAGTGCAGGTCTGCTGCCCGGGCAGCCGGCCGCCGATCCGCCGCTGCCGTTGCTCAGCTGGGACCCGGCCATGGCGGTCGGTGCCGCGGACCACGCGCGACGCTGCCTCTGGGAGCACGCCGACAACCTGGTCAATACCGGCGAAAACCTGGCGTTCTCCACCGATCCGGGGTTCGATATCCGGCAGGCGGTGTCCCTGTGGGCCGACGAGTACCGCGATTACGATTTCGCCAACGGGCAGTGCACTGGCGACGGCTGCGGGCATTACACGCAGCTCGTATGGCAGAGCACGCTGCTGCTCGGCTGCGGGGAGCAATTGTGCGAGACGCTGCGCCTGTCGGATGGCAGCGTGGTGGCCCGCCAGGCTCGACTGCAGGTCTGTCGCTACGCGGCTGGAGGCAACATCGCCGGCGTGCGCCCGTATTCGACCGCCGGCGAGGCCCCGGCGTTGCTCGCCGATTTCTCCGATCGGACCGGCGTACTGCGGTTGCCGTACGCGCTCGTATGGCAGCCGAACAACGTCGTGCTGCCGGTCAGCGCCGCGTTCGCCTTGGTCTCGACCAGCCCGATCCGTTTCGAACTCAGCGACGTGTCGGACGAACCGTTTCGGGACAACTATCTGGTCAACCTGTACGACGCAAGGTCGTCGAGGTTGTTCGTTTCGCGGCTCGAGACCCTGCTCGGTGGCGAGCGGCAGCGGTACGGTGCGGTACTGCGCGCCGTACCCGGCACGGCGCCGCTCCAGATCGAACTCGAGTATTTCCGCTGATCGCCAGGGGCGCTTGTTGCGCCTCTTACGGTTCCGTATCCTGCCGCGGTGCCTGTACACAGCCGAACGCTCGCCGCCACGCCTGTCACCGCGCTGAAGGGGGTGGGTCCGAAGAACGCCGAGCGCCTGCATCGGCTGGGGATCGAGAGTGTCCAGGATCTGCTGTTCCATCTGCCGACGCGCTATCAGGACCGCACCCGCATCGTGCCGATCGGCAGTCTGCGCCCGGGCGATCAGGCGGTCATCCAGGGGCAGGTCGAACTGGCCGAGGTCCGGTACGGCCGCCGGCGGGCGCTGCTGGTGCGCCTGGCCGACGGCAGCGGCGGCATCATCCTGCGGTTTTTTCATTTCAGCGCTGCGCAGCAGGCGAACATGGCGCGCGGCAGCTGGCTGCGCTGTTTCGGCGAAGTGCGCAACGGGCCGAACAGCTACGAGCTGGTCCACCCGGAGGTGCAGCGTGTTGCCGAGGACGAGCCGGTCGCCGCGGCCGCGTCACTGACCCCGATCTATCCAACCACCGAAGGCATGCACCAGCTCAGTTGGCGCGACCTGACCGAGCGCGCACTGGCGCTGCTCGGACAGGGCGGGCTCGACGAATTGCTGCCGCCGGCGGTCCTCGATGCGCTGCGTCTGCCGTCGCTGGCCGATGCGGTCCGCCTGCTGCACCGACCGCCGCCAGAACATGCCGAGCGCCTGCTGTCGGACGGTGGACATCCCGCCCAGCGCCGCCTGGCCTTCGAGGAATTGCTCGCGCACCAGCTCAGCATGCGCACCCTGCGCCAGCGGCAACGGCGACACCGGGCACCGGTGTTGGCCAGGGATGGTGAGCTGCAGCGGGCATTGCTCGCCCGGTTGCCGTTCACACTCACCGCGGCGCAGCGCCGCGTGTTTGCACAGATCGGCGCGGACCTCGCGCAGGCGCAACCCGCGATGCGCTTGGTGCAGGGCGACGTCGGCTCCGGCAAGACCGTGGTCGCCGCATTGGCGGCGCTGAGCGCGGTCGAGGCTGGCTGCCAGGTCGCACTGATGGCACCCACCGAACTGCTGGCCGAACAGCACCTGGGCAGTTTCGAATCCTGGCTCGATCCGCTTGGCGTACGCATCGGTTGGTTGAGTGGGCGGCACAAGGGGCGCCGCCGGGAGTCCACGTTGGCGGCGCTGGCGAGCGGCGAGCTGCAGGTCGTCGTCGGGACGCACGCGCTGTTCCAGGAGGATGTCCGGTTCGATCGACTGGGTCTGGTGATCGTCGACGAACAGCATCGTTTCGGAGTCCATCAGCGGCTCGCATTGCGCGAGAAGGGCGGCGGTGTCGAGGTGCCTCACCAGCTGGTGATGACCGCGACCCCGATCCCGCGCACCCTGGCGATGACGGCCTATGCGGATCTCGACCTTTCGGTGATCGACGAACTGCCGCCCGGGCGGCGGCCGGTCTCGACCGTGGTGGTCAACGACCGCCGCCGCGACCAGGTGGTCGAACGCGTCGCAGCGGCGTGCCGCGACGGTCGCCAGTCCTATTGGGTATGTACCCTGATCGAGGAGTCCGAGGCGCTGCAGGCGCAGGCCGCGGCGGACACGGCAGCCGCACTCGCGGAGGCACTCGAGGGTATTCGGGTCGGCTTGGTCCACGGTCGTCTGAAGGCGGCCGAAAAGGCGGACGTGATGGCGGCGTTCAAGGCGGGCGAGATCGATCTGCTGGTCGCGACCACGGTGATCGAGGTCGGTGTCGATGTGCCCAATGCCAGTCTCATGGTGATCGAGAACGCCGAGCGCCTGGGTCTTTCGCAGTTGCACCAGCTGCGCGGCCGGGTGGGGCGCGGTTCGCAGCAGAGCCACTGCGTGCTGCTCTACCATCCCCCGCTCGGTGGCGTCGCCCAGGAGCGTCTCGCAGTCATGCGCACGACCGACGACGGTTTCGAGATCGCCCGGCGCGACCTGGAGATCCGCGGGCCGGGCGAGCTGCTCGGTACCCGGCAGACCGGCGAAATGCAGTTTCGGGTCGCCGATCTGTTGCGCGACCAGGACCTGGTGCCGCAGGTGCAGGCACTCGCCGACGAGCTGATCGCGCAGTATCCGGAACGGGTCGCGCCGCTGATTCAGCGCTGGGTGGGGCGTCGCGAGCAGTACGCGGATGTCTGAGCCGTGCGCCGGTCGAGCCGGGCGTGGCTGCTGCCGGCGTGCGATAATTGGCCCCATCTCCGGTCCCGCCGATCACGATGTTTCGACGTAGCAAGGCAATAAACTGCGCCCCTCGAGAACCGACCTGGACGACGCTGACGTCGCGCCGCCTGCCGGGCTGTGACACGCAGACCCACGCCTGGTTGACGGACGACGGGTCACTGACCCGGTCGGTGATCGCGAGTTGTCGCCGCCGGTTCAGCGTCGATCTGCTCGGCCAGGCGGCAGCCGCGGCACTGACCAGCGAGGCGGCGCTGCTGGCATCCGGGCCGCCGCGTGCGACCCTGGTGCGCGAGGTGCGACTGTACTGCGGACGCGACGCCTGGGTGTTTGCACGGACCCTGATCCCGATGGCCAACCTGCGTGGACCGGTCAGGGCGCTGACCCGCCTCGGACGACGGCCGCTCGGCGAGGTGCTGTTCTCCGATCCGACGACGCGCCGGCTGCGTGTCGAGGTGGCACGGATCACCGCGCGGCATTGCCTGTTTGCCCGCGCCACCGCGCACCTGCGCCGTCGGCCGGCGGCGATCTGGGGGCGGCGCACGCTGTTCGAGTATCGCGGTGAGCGTATCCTGGTGAACGAGCTGTTCCTGCCCGGCATCGCGGAGCTGCGGCAGTGAGTGTCGGACAGCCATCGGCGGCGGTGCCGCAGTGGCGGTCGCGTCTCGCACTCTATTGGCGGCTGGTCAGGGCCGACCGGCCGATCGGCATCTATCTGCTGCTGTGGCCTGCGCTCTGGGCGTTGTGGATTGCCGCCGAAGGGGTGCCGCCGTGGTGGACGCTCGTCGTGTTCGTGCTCGGCACCGCGCTGATGCGTTCGGCCGGCTGCGCGATCAATGATTTTGCCGACCGCGACTTCGACGGGCATGTCGAGCGTACGGCACAAAGGCCGTTGGCGACCGGCCTGATCAGTGCGCGTGAGGCCGTGCTGGTGTTTGCGGCACTGAGCCTGCTCGCATTTGCGCTGGTATTGACGCTCAACGCCAGGACCATCGCGCATTCATTCATCGCGCTCGGGCTGGCCGCGCTGTATCCCTTCACCAAGCGCTACATCCAGGTGCCGCAACTGGTCCTCGGGTTGGCATTCGGCTGGGCCGTTCCGATGGCGTTCACCGCGGTGCAGGACCAGGTGCCACCAGTGGCGTGGCTGCTGTTTGCCGCGACCGTGGTCTGGGCACTGGTCTACGACACCATGTATGCAATGGTCGATCGAGAGGATGATCTGCGCATCGGCATCAAGTCGACTGCGATCCTGTTTGGTCGATACGACCGACTGGCGATCGGCGTGCTGCAGCTGGTGATGCTGGCGTTGTTGTGGTCGGTGGGAGACCTGTCCGGGCGCGGCATCGTCTATCACGCCGCCCTGGCCGGGGTCGCGGCATTGTTCGTCTACCAACAGTGGTTGATCCGCGCGCGCGACCGGGCGGCATGTTTTCGCGCGTTCCTGAACAATCATTATGTCGGCATGCTGTTGTTCGCCGGTCTGTTGATCGACTATCTCGCGGACCGCGTTTGATGGTCCTGCTGCGCCTGTTGGTCTGGCTCGTGGTTTTGGCACCGGGTCTTTGGTGGGGATGGCAGGCGCTGCACGCGCCACCGCCCGCACTGGAACTCGAGGACGGCGCACGCCTGGAATGGGTCGACTGCTGGTTCGAGCGCCCCTGGTGGCGGCCGATCCACTGCGGCCGGCTGCACACGGCACCTGAACCGGGGGCGAACCCCGAGCGTTTTGCGCTGCCGGTGGTGTACCTGCGGCAATGGTTCTGGAAGCGCCGTGGTCCACCGGTGCTGTACATCGCCGGTGGACCCGGTGGTTCTGCCTGGCTGAAATCCGACGAGATCGCTTTCTGGCTGGAATGGTTCGATGCGAACGATTGGCCTGCCGACCTGGTGCTGTACGACCAGCGCGGCGTCGGCCTGTCGCAACCGGCCTACGATTGCCCCGAGCTGCGCACGGTGCGCCGCGAGTTGCTGCCGTTGCCGCTGCCGACCGAAGAGACCTACCGCCGAGTGCGCGACGCCTCACGTGCCTGCCACGACCGGCTGCGTGCCGATGGCGTCGACCTGCACCGTTTCACCACGGATCTGAACGTGCGCGATGCGATCGATCTGATGCGGGCGATGGGCCTGGAGCAATGGGATCTATACGGGGTGTCCTACGGCAGCCGCGTTGCCCTGGAGATGATGCGCCGCGCGCCACGGCTGCTGCGCGCCGCGGTGCTCGACTCACCCTACCCGCCGGAGGTCAATGGCGAGCTCGCGGATGCCTGGTTGCTGCAGCGTGCGCTGGAACTGTTCGGTCGGATCTGCGAGCTGGCCGGTGAGTGTGCACAGACCCCAGAGGAGCTGCAGACGCGGCTTGCCGAGGCTAGCGAACGCGTCCGGCGGGAGTCGATCAAGCTGAGCGTGCGCGACCCCGACACCGGTCGCGACATTGCGGTCGTGTACGACGACGAGGACCTCGCCTGGCTGCTGTTCGACGCGATGTACCAATGGGACCTGATACCGCATCTCCCGGAGAGTCTGCGTGCGCTCGCCGAGGGACGCCTGGACAGCCCGATGCGCAGCCTGATCCAGGACAGTGTCGACAACCTACTCGACGACGCGATCAGCGACCCGGTGGCGAGTTCGGTCGACTGCCACGACGGGGGTGCGGTCGACCTGCGTGATGCCGAGGCCCAGTTGCAGCTGTATCCGCGTGCGGCGCAGATAAAGCGCTTCGACTGGCAATACCATGCCTGCCGTTTCTGGGATTCGGGCGAGGCGCCGGCGGCGTTCCGCACCCCGGTGGTCGCCGATGTGCCAACCTTGCTGCTGGCCGGCGAATTCGACCCGGTCACGCCGCCGGAGTGGGCCGAAGACGCCGTGCGGCATCTGCGACGTGGCCGGGTCTTCGTATTCCCCGCGGTCGGTCATGGCGTGCTCGACAGCCACGTCTGCGCGGCCGAACTGGTGCGCGATTTTTTCTCCGATCCGAACGATCCTGTCGTTCCTAAATGCCTGGAACGTTTGTAGTTTTCTTGTTTTCGGTCAGTGTTTCCGGCAGCCCGGGGTTGATTATGCAGGCCGGGTAGGCTAAAAACCCGCGGCCTTAAGCAATCTTCGGAGTCGGAACAGACATGACAGTGGAACTGCCGGAAGGTTACGAGCCCAGCCCGGACGAGGAATATATGAATTCTCTCCAGCTGGAGTATTTCCGCCGCCAATTGCTGCGCTGGCGTGAAGAGCTGATGACCGAGGCGCAGGAGACGCTGGACAATCTGCGCGACAAGTCCTACCAGGAAGTGGGCGACGAGGCCGATCGGGCAAGCCGCGAGAGCGAGCACGGCCTGGAACTGCGCACCCGCGACCGTTATCGTAAGCTGCAGCGCAAGATCGAGCAGGCGCTCGAGCGCATCGAAGACGGCTCCTACGGTTATTGCGAAGATACCGGCGAACCGATCGGCGTGATGCGGCTGAAGGCACGCCCGATCGCGACCCTGACCATTGACGCCCAGGAGCGGCGTGAAATGAAGGAGCGGGTGCTGGCCGACCGCTGAAGGTCTCTGCTCCGGTACCTGCCGTGTGGTAAGCGGGTCGCGCGCCCGAACAGGGGCTCTCAGGGCGCTGTCGTCCGGCGGGCGCGCGGGGTACGCGCAATGGCCCAGACCTCTATCTGTTGTACACCGGCCTCACGCAATGCGCGGCTGGCGGCCTCGACGGTCGCCCCGGTCGTGATCACGTCATCCACCAACGCAATGTGACTGGGAAGACCTGCGGCAGCGGCAAATGCGCCTTGCAGGTTGCGTAGACGTGCGGCGCGCCCCAGTCCGCGCTGCGGCCTGGCGCCATCGCCGCGCCGCAGCGCGGCTGTCGACCACTCGATCCCGAGTTGGCGCGCGAGCCGGCGGGTCAGTTCGGCGGCCTGATTGAAACCCCGCTCACGCAGTCGCCGGGCCGACGATGGCATCGGCAACAGCAGCTGCGGAAACGGCTCGCGCCGTGCGAGTTCCCCGGCGAGCAGGTCCGCGAGAAAACGACCGTCCGCCAACCGGTGGTGATACTTGAAACCGGCGATCAGGTCGTCGACGGGCGCAACATACAACAGCGGTGCGACTGCGCGATCGAACGTGGGTGGGTGACGCAGGCACTCGCCACAAAGACTTGTGCTGATCGTGCCCAGCGGCAGCGCGCAACGCACGCAGGCATTGCGGTTGCGGGGCAGTTCGGCGAGGCAGGCCTGGCAGACGCCGTCGGCCGGTGCGTTGCACAACCGGCAGGCACTACCGAACCAATGTGCAATATTTGGCCAAATGTTAACCATTGAATTCCCTTTCGGTTGACAGCCATCCTGGCCAACCTATGATGGCACGTCCGGTGCTTCCCGTTGAACCTGGGTTGGCATGGCGCGACGGCGGCGAGTGGCTCCTGTCCGCGTCGCGAGACCCATCCGTCGCTCCGCCTCAGGCAACGCTGCGCACCGATCCGGACCGCGACGGCTTCGTCCTCGCTGGTGATCGTTCAGCTTGAGGAGAGTCGCCGACATGCAAACCGCGGATACCCATGGCGCCGTGCGCCACGACTGGACGCTGGAAGAGATCAGCCGCCTGTTCGCTCTGCCGTTCAATGATCTGCTGTTTCAGGCGCAGACGATACATCGCACGCATTTCGATCCGAACCGCGTCCAGGTCAGCACGCTGCTGTCGATCAAGACCGGTGCCTGTTCCGAGGATTGCGCCTATTGCTCACAGAGCGCGCGTTACGACACGGGTCTCGAGCGCGAGCGACTGCTGCCGCTCGACGAAGTGGTCGAGGCCGCGCAGGCGGCCAAGGCCAAGGGGGCGACGCGTTTCTGTATGGGGGCCGCGTGGCGCAATCCGACCGACACGAATCTCGAACGGGTGGTCGAGATGATCGGCGCGGTACGCGATCTGGGCATGCAGACCTGCGTGACACTGGGCATGCTGACCGAAACGCAGGCACAGCGGCTGCGGGATGCGGGGCTCGATTACTACAACCACAACCTCGATACATCGCCGGAGTTTTACGGCAATGTGATCACGACGCGCACCTTCCAGGACCGCCTGGATACCCTGCGCTTCGTGCGCGAGGCGGGGATCAACGTCTGCTCGGGTGGCATCCTCGGGATGGGCGAGCGGTCCACGGATCGCGCACGCATGCTGCAGGAGTTGGCCAATCTGCCGCAGCATCCCGAGTCAGTGCCGATCAACATGCTGGTGCAGGTCGAAGGCACACCACTGCATGGCACGGACAAGCTCGACCCGCTGGAGTTCGTGCGCAGCATCGCGGTAGCGCGGCTGCTTATGCCGAAGAGTTACGTGCGCCTGTCGGCCGGCCGTACCGATATGAGCGACGAGATGCAGGCCTTGTGTTTCCTCGCCGGCGCCAATTCCATCTTCTACGGCGAGCGCCTGTTGACCACCGATAATCCCGCAGCCGATCACGACCGGACCCTGTTTGCGCGGCTGGGGATGCAGATGGAATCCGGCGAGCTGGCAACTGACCAACAGGTGTGTTGCGGTCCGGCGCACTGAATGCTGCGCTTTCGGCCCACTGCACGATGCCGGCAGCTGTTGTCCCAACGTCGTCAATCCGGGACGTGCGCGCGCCGTGGCGGTCCGCGCGCGGGATGAACTCATGAAGGCGTTGCGCGCCGCACTCGAACGCCGCCGTGGCGACGGCCTGTATCGCACCCGGCGTGTCGTCGACGGTCCGCAGGGGCCGGAGTTGATGGTCGATGGCAGGCGTATGCTGGCGTTCTGTTCCAACGACTACCTCGGCCTCGCGGCCGACCCACGCCTCGCCGAGGCGGCCAGGCGCGGCATCGCACGTTACGGCGTCGGTGCCGGTGCCGCTCACCTGATCAGCGGCCACAGTAGTGCACACCACGCGCTCGAGGAGGAGCTGGCGACGTTCACAGGACGCGAGCGCGCGCTGCTGTTCTCGACCGGATACATGGCGAACCTCGGTGTGATCAGCGCGCTGCTGGGGCGCAACGACCAGGTGTTCCAGGACCGTCTGAACCATGCCTCGCTACTCGACGGCGGTCTGCTGTCGCGCGCGGCGTTCAAGCGCTATCCGCATGCCGACGTGGCCGCATTGGACGGACAGCTTGCCGCCGGGGCGGGTGGGCGTCGCCTGGTCGCCACAGACGGCGTCTTCAGCATGGACGGCGACGTTGCGCCGCTGCAATCGCTCGCGGCGACCTGCAGCGCGCATGATGCGTGGCTGATGGTCGACGAGGCACACGGCATCGGTGTACTCGGTCCGCAGGGGCAGGGCAGTGCCGTTGCGGCGGGCCTGGACCAGGATGCGGCGCCGATCCTGATGGGCACACTCGGCAAGGCCATTGGGACCGCCGGTGCCTTCGTCGCCGGTTCCCAGGAACTGATCGAGACGCTGATCCAGTTCGCGCGGCCGTACATCTACACGACGGCAATGCCGCCGGCGATCGCCGAGGCCACCCGGGAGAGCCTGAGGATCGTCGCCGCAGAAGACTGGCGACGTGAACGCCTGCAGGGGCATATCCAACGCTTCCGCCACGGCGCGCAGAGGCTTGGTCTGCAGCTGATGGATTCGCCGACGGCGATTCAACCGTTGATGCTGGGCGACGCGGCGCGCGCCAACCTCTGGAGCGACGCGTTGAAGCGTGAAGGGATCCTGGTCGGCGCGATCCGGCCTCCGAGCGTCCCGGACGGCGCGGCGCGGCTGCGCGTCACCCTGTCGGCGTCGCACACCGCCGGCCAGGTCGAGACCCTGCTCGCCGTCCTCGGCGAGGTGGCGGCCGGGGAGCGGCGATGAAGCTCTACCGCGACGAAACCGGGCGCGGACCCCAACTGGTGCTGCTGCATGGCTGGGGCATGAATGCCGCCGTCTGGGAACCGCTGCTCGGTGAACTCGCCCGGCACTATCGCGTCACGATGATCGAGCTGCCTGGGCACGGCGCCAGCCCGGCCGCTCCGGTGGCGGATCTGACGGTCTGGGCGCAGGCGTGCCTGGACGCGGCACCGGCGCGAGCGCACTGGCTGGCCTGGTCGCTCGGCGGCCAGGTGGCGCTGCGCGCCGCGCGGCTCGCACCGGACCGGGTTGCCGGTCTGTTCCTTGTGGCCACGACCCCGCGTTTCGTACAACAGGATGACTGGCCGTGCGCCATGCCGGCAGCGACCTTCCACCAGTTTGCCGATGCGCTCACCGACGATGCGCACGCCACGGTGTTGCGTTTTCTCGCACTGCAGGTGATGGGCGACGAGCGCGCACGCGAGACCTTGCGCATCCTGCGCGCCGAGCTCGAGCGGCGGCCACACGCCAGCCCAGAGGGTCTGAGACAGGGCCTGGAGTTGCTGCTGCGCAACGATCTGCGCACCGAACTGTCGACGTTGCCGGGTCCGGTCGATTGGGTGTTCGGCGCGCGCGATACGCTGGTGCCGTCGACACTGCGCGCCCGTCTGCCCGATCTCTGCCCGGGTGGCGCGATGCATGTCGTGGCCGGTGCCGGGCATGCCCCCTTCCTTTCGCATCCGGCCGACTGCCTGGCGTTGCTCGACGCAGCGGTCCGCGGTGCCGGTATCGAGGTGAACGCGGATGGCTGACACCGATCCCCCGCAGCTCGACAAGGCACAGGCGCTGCGGGCCTTCGGGCGTGCGGCGTCTGGCTACGACGATGGCGCCTTCCTGCAGAACGAGATCGGCCGTCGCATGCTCGAGCGGCTCGACTACATGCGTGTCCAGCCGCGGGTCATCCTCGACATCGGTTGTGGCACCGGGACGGCGACCGAGGCGCTGCTGCGGCGCTTCCCGAAGGCGATGGTCATCGCGCTGGATTTTGCACTGCCGATGCTCGAACGTGCCCGGCGGCGCGGGCGCTGGTTGCGTCGTCCGCGCTGTGTCTGCGGCGACCTCGACGCATTGCCGTTGGCGGCGAACAGTGTCGACCTGATATTCGCCAATGCGGCACTGCAGTGGAGCACGCAGCCGGCCCAGACATTCATGGACATCGCCCGGCTGCTGCGACCGGAAGGGTTGCTGATGTTCTCCAGCTTCGGTCCGGACACCCTGCACGAACTGCGCGCCGCCTGGGCGCAGGTCGACGGACGGTCACATGTACACCGGTTCATCGACCTGCATGACTACGGCGACATGCTGATGGCGGCCGGACTCGCCGACCCGGTGATGGATGTCGAGCGGCTCACGTTGACCTACGCCGACCCGCTGCAACTGATGCGAGAGATCAAGCAGATCGGCGCCGCGAACGCCAGCCTGCAGCGTCCGCGAGGCTTGACCGGGCGGGGGCGCATCCAGCGTGTGTGTGCGGCATACGAACAGTTCCGTGGCCCGGATGGGCGCCTGCCGGTCAGCTACGAGGTGGTGCACGGCCATGCCTGGGGCGCCGCGCAGCGCCGCGTGGACGGCGAAACCCGGGTCTCGCTGGACGTGCTGCGGCGCCCGCGATGAACCGCGGCGCCTTCGTGACCGGCACCGACACCGGGGTCGGCAAGACGCTGGTCGCCAGCGCGTTGATCAGGGCTTTGCGACGCCGGGGCCTGGTCGTCGCCGGCTACAAACCGGTGGCCGCCGGTGCCGAATGCCGTGACGGAAAGCTGCGCAATGACGATGCCTTGACGTTGGCCGACGCAAGCGGCCTGGACGTCCCATACTGTCGCGTAAACCCCTACTGCTTCGCGCCGGCGATCGCCCCGCACATCGCGGCTGCAGACCGGTCGGTCGTCATCGAACTGGACATAATTAAGAGAGAATTCAATGAGCTGCAGCGAATCAGCGATGCCGTGGTCGCGGAGGGTGCGGGCGGCTGGCTGGTGCCGTTGGGCAGGGATCTGACGATGGCGGATGTCGCCAGGACGCTCGACCTTCCGGTCCTGATGGTGGTGGGTCTGCGGCTGGGCTGCCTGAATCACGCGCTGCTGACGGCGCAGGCCATCCAGGCCAGCGGCGTCAGGCTGGCAGGTTGGATCGGTTCCCAGGTGGATCCGGCTATGCCGCGGCCGGTCGAAAACCTCGCGACGCTCGATGCGCAGCTCGACGTGCCCTGCCTGGGGGTGATGGGCAACCCGCAGCACCCGGCCTGCGCCGATGTCTCGCGGCCGTTGTTTGCCGACGGTTTCTGAGAGTCCGTCCCCGGAGCACGGGTATTCCGGCGTTTGTTTGACCTAGATTAACAAAATGGAATATTAGAGAAGTCAAATACCATAAAAAGATTTTTAACTGATCTAGCTCAAATTTGTTTGGCTCCCGGTGTGGCGCGCGCTACCCTGCCCCCGCGGAAAAAACGGTTGCGATGCCGTTCGTTTCCTAGACGCGAACGGCACTGAGCCGCTGGGAATGCCTTGCAGATGGTGATCTCCGATAGCTGTCCCGACAGCACTGTCCGTCGGGTGGTGATCAGACCAAACCGCTCAATGAGTTGGCACCAATCGATGATGTTCCTGGCTGCACTTGCGGTGCCGCTGCTGCTGGTATCGCTGGTGCTCGCCGCGCGCGGTCTATGGCTCGTCCTGCCATTCGCCGGACTGGAGCTCGCTGCAGTGTATGCGTGCATCTATATCGTCTCGCACGCCTCGCGCCGCTGCGAGGTCGTGTCGATCAGCGAGTCGCTGGTCACGATCGAAAAAGGTCGCGACCGCGGGCGCTGCCCCGAGAGGGGCGGGCCCGAACAGCGCGTCGAGTTTGCGCGGGGCTGGGTGAAGGTCGAGCTGAGCAAAAACCGGGAGCGATGGTATCCGCGGCGATTGTGGATCGGCGTTTCCGGCAAGCGCGTAGAGATTGGCGAGTTCCTGGTCGACGAGGAAAAGGCCGAACTCGCGGCAGAGCTGGACAGACTGCTCTCCGCATGAATTTTGCGCACCTGGTCCCTTGTTGTGGGAGCGGGCGCGCCGCACAAGATAACGAATACCTATTCGGGGGGACCGAGAAAGTGACAGTGAAGCGTAAATTGGCCAGGCTTCTGCCGGCGTTCCTGGGGGCGACAGTCGTGTCGGCACACGCTGACTACGCACTCAACATGCGCGAAGGGGTTACGTCGACCAGTCAGAGCGTCTACGACCTGCACATGACCATCTTCTGGGTGTGCTGCGCCATCGGTGTGGTGGTGTTCGGCGCGATGATCTATTCGATCATCTACCACCGGAAGGCCAAAGGTGCGGTCGCTGCGCAGTTCCACGAGAGCACCACGATGGAGATCCTGTGGACCATCGTGCCGATTGTGATCCTCGTGAGCATGGCGATCCCGGCCACCAGCACGCTGCTGGCCATGGAGGACACCGGTAATGCCGATTTGACCATCAAGGTCACCGGTATCCAGTGGAAGTGGAAATACGACTACGTCGACGGTGACGCTGCCGGGGTGTCGTTCATCAGTTCGCTGCACCCGAAACACAATGAAGCACGCGTGCTCGGTTCAGGCGTCGATGTCACCCAGTTCGGTGACCAGTACCTGCGTGATGTCGACAACCCGCTGGTCATTCCGACCGGTAAGAAGGTGCGGTTCCTGTTGACCGCGGCGGACGTGATCCATTCGTGGTGGGTGCCGGACCTCGGTTGGAAGAAAGACGCCATCCCCGGTTTCGTCAACGAGGCCTGGACCCAGGTTGACGAGCCCGGCGTCTACCGCGGCAAATGTGCCGAACTGTGCGGAAAGGACCACGGCTTCATGCCGATCGTCGTGATCGCCAAGGCGCCCGAGGACTACGCGAAATGGGTGGCCGAGCAGAAGGGCGCTGCCGCTGCAGCCGCCGCGTCGGCGGATCGCGAGTGGACCAAGGACGAGCTGATCGCGAAGGGTGAACAGGTGTACAACACCAACTGCGCAGCCTGCCACCAGCAGAATGGTCAGGGCGTACCGCCGGCATTCCCGGCGCTTGCCGGCAGCAAGATCGCGACCGGCGAGGCAGCCGCGCATATCGATATCGTCATGAACGGCAAAGCCGGCACGGCGATGGCGGCCTATCGCAACATCCTGAACGACGCGGATATCGCCGCGGTCATCAGCTATGAGCGCAACAGCTGGGGCAATAGCGCCGGTATCGTTCAACCCGCTGCGGTCAAGGCAGCCCGCTAAGTAGAATCTGGGAGAGTCACGAAGATGAGTACCGCTACAGCAACTCACGACGACCATCACGATCACGGGCCGGCCAAGGGCCTGATGCGGTGGGTCACCACAACCAACCACAAGGACATCGGTACGCTGTATCTGTTGTTTGCGCTGGTGATGTTTTTCATCGGCGGCGCGATGGCGATGGTGATCCGCGCGGAGCTGTTCCAGCCGGGTATGCAGGTGGTCGATCCGCAGTTTTTCAACTCGATGACCACGGTGCATGCGCTGGTGATGATTTTCGGCGCTGTGATGCCGGCATTCACCGGCCTCGCCAACTGGCTGATTCCGATGATGATCGGCGCGCCCGACATGGCGTTGCCGCGCATGAACAACTTCTCGTTCTGGATTCTGCCGTTCGCGTTCTCGCTGCTGTTGTCGACCTTCTTCATGGCCGGCGGCGGCCCGGCGGCCGGCTGGACGATGTATCCGCCACTGGTGCTGCAGACCGGTGACGGATTCCCGTTCATGATCTTCGCGATCCACCTCGCCGGCATCTCGTCGATCATGGGGTCGATCAACATCGTGGTCACGATCCTGAACCTCCGTGCACCGGGCATGACCCTGATGAAGATGCCACTGTTCGTCTGGACCTGGTTGATCACCGCGTACCTGCTGATCGCCACGATGCCGGTGCTCGCCGGTGCCGTGACCATGCTGCTGACCGACAAGTTCGCCGGCACCAGCTTCTTCAGTGCGGCCGGCGGCGGTGACCCGGTGATGTATCAGCACATCTTCTGGTTCTTCGGTCACCCCGAGGTCTACATCCTGATCCTGCCGGCGTTCGGTATCGTTTCGGCGATCGTGCCGACCTTCGCGCGCAAGCCGCTGTTTGGCTACAGCTCGATGGTCTATGCGACCGCTTCGATCGCGTTCCTGTCGTTCATCGTCTGGGCACACCACATGTTCACCGTCGGCATGCCCGTGGTCGGTGAGTTGTTCTTCATGTACGCCACGATGATGATCGCGGTGCCCACCGGGGTGAAGGTGTTCAACTGGGTGTCGACGATGTGGAAGGGCTCGATGACCTTCGAGACGCCGATGCTTTTCGCGATCGGATTCATCATGATGTTCACCATCGGTGGTTTCTCCGGGCTGATGCTGGCGATCGCGCCGTCTGACTTCCAGTACCACGATACCTACTTCGTGGTGGCGCACTTCCACTACGTCCTGGTAACCGGTGCGATCTACTCGATCATGGCGGCGACCTACTACTGGTTGCCGAAGTGGACCGGCAACATGTACGACGAGAAACTGGGCAAGCTGCACTTCTGGATCTCGACCGTCTCGGTCAACGTGCTGTTCTTCCCGCAGCACTTCCTCGGCCTCGCCGGCATGCCGCGGCGTATTCCGGACTACTCGATCCAGTTCACCGACTGGAACATGATCTCGTCGATCGGCGGATTTGTTTTCGGCGCCTCGCAGTTGATGTTCCTCTGGCTGGTGATCAAGACCATCCGCGGCGGGGAGAAGGCGACCGACCAGGTCTGGGAAGGCGCGCACGGTCTCGAATGGACGCTGCCGTCGCCGCCGCCGTACCACACCTTCACCGAGGCCCCTGAGGTCAAGTAACGCGTGGTACAGGTCCCCGTCGTCCGGCGGGGACCCACCACCGGCAGAACGCACATGACGAATGTTGAAGACAAGTCGAAGGCCAATATCCGGTTGGCAGTGATACTGGGAGTGGTCGCGTTCGGTTTCTTCCTGCTGGGCCTGTATCTGTCGACTGGAAAGGGGGGCTGAACCCTTGAGTTCGCAGATTGAAAGACGCAACAACCGCTCGTTCGTGCGGATCGCCGCGGTCGCGGTCGCGATGTTCGGCTTCGGTTATCTGCTGGTACCGTTGTACGACGTGTTTTGCGAGATCACCGGTCTGAACGGAAAGACGGGTCGGGTCGACGAGGCGGCAGTCGTATCGCGCTACCATCCGGATATGACGCGCACCGTGACCGTGCAGTTCGTTGCGAACAACAATACCGGCATGCCGTGGGATTTCGGTCCGACGGTCGCCAGCATGCAGGTGCATCCCGGCAAGGTGTATGCGACGGCGTTCAGCGCGCGTAATCCGACATCGCACGACATGATCGGACAGGCGGTGCCGAGCGTCGCACCGGGCAAGGCCAGCCGCTACTTCAACAAGACGGAATGTTTCTGCTTCAACCAGCAGCCGCTGGCGGCGGGTGAGCACAAGGACATGCCGTTGCGGTTCATCGTCGATCCGAACCTGCCAAGAGACGTCGAGACGCTGACGCTCGGTTACACCTTGTTCGACGTGACCCAGCAAGTGGCAATGAAATAGGTCCCGCCGGGCATCTGCCGGGCGGATGAATAATCAATCAACGATTCACGATACAGATATTCTGGGGGGAGACATGGCGCATACGAGTGACCATTACTACGTGCCACACGGCAGTCACTGGCCAATAGTCGCCAGTGTTGCACTGACGATCGGTGTCATCGGTGCCGCGAACTGGTTCAACGGGAATACCTCGGGGCAGATGATCCTGCTGCTCGGCCTGGCGATGGTCGCGTTCATGATGTTCGGCTGGTTCGGCACGGTCATCAACGAGAGTCTCAAGGGCGTGTACAACGAGCAGGTCGACCGCTCGTTCCGCCAGGGGATGATGTGGTTCATCTTCTCCGAAGTGATGTTCTTCGCGGCCTTCTTCGGCGCATTGTTCTATGCGCGAGTTCTGATCCTGCCGTGGTTGCTGGGTGGAGACTTCTCTACCCATGAATACCTCTGGAAGGGTTACGGCGAGGCCTGGCCGACCAACGGCCCGGGCAACGTGGGTGGCGACTTCCACAGCATGGGCGCCTGGGGCATCCCGGCGATCAATACACTGCTGCTGCTGACTTCCGGTGTGACGATCACCCTTTCGCACTGGGCGCTCAAGGCGAACGATCAATCGAAAATGGTGTTGTGGCTGGTCGCCACGGTGGCGCTCGGCGTAACCTTCCTTGGTTTCCAGGCGTACGAGTACTACCACGCGTACCACGAGCTGAACCTGACCCTGGGCTCGGGCATCTACGGCTCGACGTTCTTCATGCTGACCGGATTTCACGGCATGCACGTGACGATCGGTACCATCATGCTGATCGTGATCACCCTGCGTGCGGCGAAAGGACATTTCTCGCCGGAACACCACTTCGCGTTCGAGGGTGTTGCCTGGTACTGGCATTTCGTCGACGTGGTCTGGCTCGGCCTGTTTATCTTCGTATACGTGCTTTGACGCTACTGCCGGGCACGGCCTTGGTCGTGCCCGGATCTTGCCCGACCAGCCCCGCTGACCGAGCGGCGCAACTGCAGGTCGCTATCTCCCTGGCATGATGCCGTGGGGTTCGATCACCCCGGTTGCAATCAGCAGCATAAGGAACGCGAACAGGCCGATCGACAGGCCGATGCGCCATGTCAGTGCTCGCAGCGTCCGGCGTGAATCGCCGCGATCGTTCACCAGGTAGTAGAGCCCCGATGCGAGACTGGCGATGATTCCGACGAAGACGACAACGATGATGACCTTGATCCACACAGCAGCTGATTCCTCATTGAGTGCGGCGGCAGTATAACAGTCAGCCAGATGCGAATTCCGCCCATCGACATTGGACACTACCGCTTCGCTCCGGCGCTTTGGCCGAGTGTCGCTTTTGTCGTGATATTCCCGATCCTTCTGGGGCTCGGCTACTGGCAGACGCAACGCGCCTACGACAAGCAGGCTTTGCTCGAGCAGCGTGCCGCGGGAGAACTCGCCGCGCCGTTGCAGTTGCACTCGTCGATGACGCTGGCTGGGCAGGACCGCTACCGTCTTGCGCGGGTACGTGGCCGTTTCGTGCCCGAACAACAATGGCTGCTGGACAACCGCGTGTTCGCCGGCCAGCCGGGTTACCACGTGTTCACGCCGTTCCAGATCGATGGCGAAGAGGCCCCGGGTTTGCTGGTGAACCGCGGCTGGATCGCCGTCGGTGCCTCGCGCGAGTTCCTGCCCGCATTGCCGGTGACCGAAGGCACCGTGACCCTGACCGGTCGTCTGGATTCACCCGCCTCGGTCGGCCTGGTCTTGGGCGAGGTGCCGCTGCACAGCGTCGCCGACAAGGTGCTGGTCCAGTCGCTGGATGTCTCCGCGTTGGCCGAGGCGCGCGGTATGCGGCTGCTGCGCTACACCCTGGTGATCGATGAGGGCCAGCCGGGTGGCCTGCAGTACGACTGGACCCCGATACCCGATATCGGACCGGAAAAGCACATCGGCTACGCGGTGCAATGGTTCGGTCTCGCGACGGCGCTGCTGATCATCTACGTCGGTGTAAATACGCGGCGCCGCGGCGACGACGGGGGCAAACATGTCAACGCCTGAGGCAATGGTGGCGCGCAACAACAGGACCAAGCTGATCCTGATCGTCGCGCTGTTCATGCTGCCGCCGATCGCCGCCTGGGTGGCATGGAAAGTGATGGGCGACGCTGGCGCCGGTGCAACCACCAATGCCGGCACGCTGATTGCTCCCGCCCGACCGGTGCACCTGGTCGGCGTGGTCGACGCAGACGGTCGTCCTGCAACCGATGCCGAGCTGCGCGGTCGCTGGACATACGTGGTGTTCGGTGCCGCCGGGTGCGACCAACGCTGCGAGCGGCAGCTGTACCTGACGCGGCAGATTCGCCTGGCGATGAACAAGGACATCGCGCGCGTGCAGCGCCTCCTGGTTCTCGATCGTGCCCCGGCACAGGACCTGGCGCAGCGGCTTGCGGCCGAACACGAGGATCTGCGCTGGGTCGTCCGCGATTCAACCGCCGAGCCATTTCTGCAGCGTTTTCGCGGCGACGGCTTCGACGCCGGCGGCAGTCACTATTTTCTCGTCGATCCGCTCGGCAACCTGATGATGAGCTATGACCTGGAGGTCCCGGCCAAGGGCATGATGCGGGACTTGCAGAAGCTGCTCAAGATCTCGCAGATAGGCTGACGATGGCATACCGGCGATTCGTAATCTTCACCTGCCTGCTCGCGTTTGCAGTGATCCTGCTCGGCGCCTACACGCGACTCGCCGATGCCGGACTCGGGTGTCCGGATTGGCCGGGTTGCTACGGTCACCTGACCGTGCCGGCCAGCGAAGAACACGTTGCCGACAAACGCTACCTCGAGCAACGCGCGCTGGAGCCGGAGAAGGGCTGGAAGGAGATGATCCACCGCTACTTCGCCGGCACGCTCGGTCTGTGCATCCTGACGATCACCGTCTGGTCCTGGGCGCGCCGTCGGTACGATGCGCGTCAGCCGGTCTGGCTACCGACAGCCCTGCTCGCGCTGGTGGTGTTTCAGGCCGCACTGGGGATGTGGACGGTGACCCTGCTGCTCAAGCCGATCGTGGTGATGGGGCATCTGCTCGGCGGCTTCGCGACCTTCGCGCTGCTGGCCCTGCTGGCGATGCGTGCCGGCAGCCGTCCGCCGCCGGTCGGGAGGGGCGGTTGGCGCCTCGCTGCAGGCCTGGGATTGCTGATCCTGGTGGCGCAGATCGCGCTCGGTGGCTGGACGAGTTCCAACTATGCCGCGTTGGCCTGTCTCGATTTTCCGACCTGCCACGGCAGCTGGCTGCCGGCGATGGATTTCCGCGAGGCGTTCGTGATGTGGCGCGGTCTCGGCGTGAACTACGAGTACGGGGTGCTGGATCATCCGGCCCGGACAGCGATTCATTTTTCGCATCGCGTCGGCGCGCTGATCACTTTCCTGTACCTTGCCTGGCTCGCATTGGGTATCCTGCGCAGCCGTACCTCCCTGACCGGCGCGGCCCTGCTGGTCGGTGGACTGCTGATCGTCCAGGTCGGTTTGGGTATCGGCAATGTGCTGCTGCACCTGCCGCTCGAGGTTGCGACCGCCCACAACGGTGTCGCCGCCTTGCTGCTTCTTTCAATGGTCTATCTGAATTTTCGATTATGGCAACGACAGTACTGAATTCCGCACGCCCGGCCTGGAAAGACTATCTCCAGCTGTGTAAACCCAACGTCGTGGCGTTGATCGTATTCACCGCCGTGGTCGGCATGCTGCTGGCGGCACCGGGCATGGTGCCGCTGGATGCCCTGGTGTTCGGTACCCTGGGAATCGGCCTGGCGGCGGCCTCGGCGGCCGCTATCAACCACGTCGTCGACCAGAAGATCGACGCGGTGATGGGACGTACCAGCGGCCGGCCTTTGCCGAAAGGTGCGGTCAGCAGTCGCGATGCCTTGGTTTTCGCCCTGATCATCGGCGCGATCGCGATGGCGACGCTGGCGCTGTTGGTGAATGCGCTGACGGCCTGGCTGACGTTCCTCTCGCTGATCGGTTACGCGGTGATCTACACCATGTACCTGAAGCGGGCGACACCCCAGAACATCGTGATCGGCGGTGCGGCGGGTGCGGCGCCCCCGGTGCTCGGCTGGGCGGCCGTGACCGGGAGCGTGGATCCCGGGGCGCTGTTGCTGTTCCTGATCATCTTCACCTGGACGCCGCCGCACTTCTGGGCGCTTGCGATCCATCGCGAGGAGGAATACCGCAAGGTCGACATGCCGATGTTGCCGGTCACCCATGGCAGTGACTTCACGCGCCTGCAGATCCTGCTGTACACGGTGTTGTTGCTGGTGGTGACCCTGCTGCCCTACGGATACGGTATGAGCGGCGGACTCTACCTCGGTGGGGCCATCGTGCTTGGCCTGGGATTCCTGTACTACGCAGTGCGCCTGTACCGCAACGACGACAACCGCATGCCGATGCGCACCTTCGGCTACTCGATCATCTATCTGATGGCGCTGTTCGCCCTGCTGTTGACCGACCACTACGTGCCGCACCTGGTCGCGCTGGCCGGTTAGCCGGCCGCTCTTCGGTTACGCGGCACCTCGCCGCAAACCGTTCGCCACGCCGGGTGTCCCGGTCATCGCTGCGAGACAATGGCGGCCTGCCCGCGCGTGCGCGCTTGCGGTAACATAGGCGGCACGACAGTGGGTCGACCCTCCGTCAGCCACTGCCGCCTGTTATCCCACCACCGAACGTTACCCTCGTCCGGCCTTCGGGCTGCCCCTGCTGCGAATGTCTGAGAGCTTGAGGACCATGTCCGAACCGACCATGCGGTTTTGTTGTGCCCGACGGGGTTCGCGACCTTGAGCGACAGCGATACCTGTTTTCACTGCGGTCTGCCGATCCCCAAGGGAGCCGACTATCGCGTGGAGATCGATGGCCGGGCCCGCGCGATGTGTTGCCATGGCTGCCAGGCGGTTGCCCAGGCGATCGTGGACGGAGGGCTGACGTCGTTCTACCGCCACCGCGAGACACCCTCGCGCAAGGCCGAGGACCTGGTGCCCGAGGCACTGCGGCGCATGGAGCTGTACGATCAGCCGGCGCTGCAGCAGAGTTTCGTGCACGCCGATGCGGGCATGGAGCGCAGCGCCTCGCTGATCCTCGAGGGGATCACCTGCGCCGCCTGTGTCTGGTTGAACGAGCGCCACGTGAATGCCTTGCCGGGAGTGCTGGAGTTCTCCGTCAACTACAGCACCCACAGGGCGCGGGTGCGCTGGGACGAAGGCCGCATCCACCTTTCCGACATCCTCAAGGCGATCAGCGAGATCGGCTACATCGCCCATCCGTTCGACCCGGGCCGCCAGGAGGCGGTGTACAAGAAGGAGAAGTCGAAGGCGCTGCGCCGTCTCGCGGTCGCCGGGCTCGGTGCGATGCAGGTGATGATGCTGGCGATCGCGATGTACGCCGGCGAAGGCGGCGACATGGATCCCGGCCTGCGCGTGTTCATGCGCTGGGTGAGCCTGCTGCTGACGCTGCCCGTGGTGACCTATGCGGCGAGCGGCTTTTTCGTCACCGCCTGGCGCGACCTGAAACGTCTCCAGCTGAGCATGGAGGTGCCGGTCTCGCTGGCGATCGGTGGTGCCTTTGCGGCCAGCGTCTGGTCCACGGTATTCAACGGCGCCGAGGTGTATTTCGACTCGGTCTGCATGTTCGCGTTCTTCCTGTTGACCAGCCGCTACCTGGAGATGGGCGCCC